>WFRO01000444.1 GCA_015486475.1 Bacteroidales bacterium | reverse complement strand
GCATTTTTATAAAAAAGTAAATCTGAAAAATCATGAATGATTACAGGCAAACACTTGAACGACTGAAAAAGGATTATGAGAAACTTCTGAACAGAAAGAACAAAAGAAGCAAAAAACACTATAACGGGATATATTTCAGACACAAGTATCCTGTGATAACAGCCGAACATGTCCCTTTGGAGTGGAGATTCGATCTTAATCCGGAAACCAATCCCCTCTTGTTGCAACGTATTGGAGTTAATGCCGCGTTCAATGCAGGGGCAATCTTTCATGAAAATAAGTACAAACTGGTCGTTCGGATAGAAGGATGGGACAGGAAATCCTATTTTGCCGTCGCCGAAAGCGATAATGGAATAGATGGCTTTCGTTTCCGGGAACGTCCTGTCACCATGCCGGAGACCGGAGATCCGGATACCAATGTCTATGACATGCGTTTGACAGAACATGAGGATGGTTGGATCTACGGAATCTTTGCCACCGAGCGTAAAGACCCTACAGCTCCGGAAGGAGACACCTCGACAGCAATTGCAGGGATTGGCATTGCCCGCACCCGGGACCTGGTGCACTGGGAGAGACTGGACGACCTGAAGACCCCGGCACCCCAGCAAAGGGATGTGGCGCTGCATCCCGAATTCGTGAACGGGAAATATGCTTTCTACACCAGGCCACAGGAAGGATTCATTGAGGTAGGGAAAAAAAGCGGACTGGGATATGGCTTCTCAGACAGTATTGAGCATGCGGTCATCGAACACGAAGAGATCATGGATAACCGCACATACCATACGGTATACGAACTAAAGAACGGTCAGGGGCCTGCCCCTCTGAAAACGGAAAAAGGTTGGCTGCATCTGGCCCATGGCGTCAGAAATACGGCTGCCGGCCTGCGCTATACACTCTATCTTTTCCTTACCGACCTGCAGGATCCGTTCAGGGTAATACGGAAACCGGCAGGATACTTTATGGCCCCGCAGGGAAAAGAACGGGTTGGTGATGTTTCCAACGTTCTCTTCTCAAACGGATGGATCGCCAGGGAAAACGGCGAAGTGTATATTTATTATGCCTCTTCGGATACGCGAATGCATGTGGCAACAACAACGGTAGATCGAATGCTGGATTATGTGTTCAACACCCCGGAGGACGGATTGCGTTCCGCTGCATCAGTAGAGCAAATCAACCGGCTCATTGATAAAAATATGAGTATCATGCAATGAAATATTGCCCTTTCATGATTTGTTAGTTTACATTCCTGCGAAAGCAGGAATCCCGTCTGCATAAATACATTCCTACAGCAGGAACAGGAATCCCCTCATAGCATGTGCTCCCCAAAAGAACAGGATGAGATGCAGGCATGCATGTTCCCTTCATCATTCGGTGTTCATTATTCGAAAATCCTCATTCTTTTGACTTGGTGAGATGCCCGATCCCTGTCGGGCATGTAGTTTACGACCTGTGTTTATCAAAGGTCAAGAGTTCTTAAATTATTTTGATATCAAAGTGACCACACTTTCCGGTGGCAGACTTATTTTTCCTATATCTATCTGTCCTTTATCTGCCAGCGTCTCGCTACTGGATGTTACTATCATCTCCGCATCATGTGGTATTCCTGTGCCTTTAAACACCAGCACCCTACTACTTTTTGCCAGGTTCAGCAACACCATGGCCATGCTGCCATTCCTGACAAAAGCACTAACCAGCACAGAATCCATATCCTGATAATCCACCTTGACCATTTTTGCACCCGGCCGTATATATCTGAAATAATGTTTGCAGACTGCATATTTCTTCCCTGTTTTTTGTGTACCCTGCATGATACTTTCATCAGTAATGCCGTTCATCTCGCTTCCCTGCCACCACAGCCAAGCAGCAACATGACCAAAATACAGCGACGCGTGAATGGTCATGGCCAGATCAAAAGCACCGGACAGATGATTACCGTTAGGCCCCTTCTGTCCCAGCCACAGATCATTGTACCCTGAAGTTTCGGTCATCCATATCGGTTTTCCGTTACCATAATCATTTCTGAAAGTTTGCCACAAACCTGCATGTTCCGATGTTGCTGTAGGCACCAAACCGTCCTGATAACCGTGCACGGCCCATATATCCAGATACTTCATTGCCATAGGATTATCACTTATGGCCTGGCTGTAAAACCATTGCCGGTCTTTTCCTCCTTCCATACCCAGCATATTTTCCGCACCGAAAAACCTGATCTGTGGAAAAGTCTCTTTCACCCTTGGGATCACACTGTCAATGGCTTCCACATACCAGGCCGGACGATACACACAAGAATTGTAAGGTTCCACAAACAAAGGCTCATTCTGAAAGCTGACAGCATAGAGATCTACGCCGGCATCTTTGTACTGTTGTATGCCTTTTTTCAGCCACACGGCAAAATCCTCATATTTTGCAGGGTCCAGAGCCCCTCCGTTTTTCAGGCCTTCAGGATGTGGTGTCCCGGAAAGACGCTGATCATTTTCGATCTTACATTTCAAAGACGATGGTGGTGACCATACCGAAAAGATCATTTTAAGTTCCACCCCTGCACGTTGTGCCGTTTCCGCCAAACCTTTCACCACAGGCAACTGTGTCTGCCAGTTGGTATCATTACCGGATTCTTCGGAATAATATTCGTTTCGCCAAATCGTTATTCCCAGATCGTTAATCACCTTATCAGCCCACTCCTGCGAATAAAGATCCTGGTTGCTCCACCATACATTTTGAGCCCCAAAAAAACCAAAACCGTCAATCGTCTGATAGGTTATCGTAGTATCCAGGATGATGGTAACCGTATCTGCCTGAACTGAATTATCATTATCATTTTCTTTCCCCTCTTTTTGACATCCAAATGATGGTAGCAGTATATATATCAAACCTGCGATGATGACCGGAAATGCTTTTTTCATTTTTTTTTGATTTATATGTTTATACCAGATTACGCATTAGGAAGCTAAGAATTGCTGAACTCATGCGTTAGCCCGGGTTGGGTTTATTTTTTGCCCCACGTTATACCTTTCCAGGTATCGGTACGGAAAGGACAGGCAGGCAGATCTTCGCTGTTGTACAGGTCGGCCTGATCGGGATCATTGGCCCAGGCATAACGTACGGCCACGGGCTCAGGTGCCTGCTCCGACCAAACCCTGACCGTAACTGTATCCACGATCTCCGCCCTGGCCCAGTAAAACTTCTTGTCGCTGCCGGCAATGGTAAACCCTTTTACACAACCGTACTTGTCCTTTACCTTCAGGCCGTCACCGGCATTATCAAACGTTAAATAGATTGCACCGTCCTTCACTTCCATACTTTTGTACCGGGGCCCTGTGAAAAGGACGTCCTTTCCATAAGCTACTTTCATGGCTGCCAATCCAAGTCTTCGGCCCACCTCCTGCTTGTTTTTGGGATGTATATCATCGGGATTGCCTATGTCAATTGCACAGGCCTGTCCGGTATTGGGCAGTGTAAGCGCCATGTTTTGCGCTTCACGCAATTCCGCCCACTCACTCTCCATTGGCTGATCCACCGGTTTCATGAAATTGGCGAGCTGCACCCACAGAAAAGGGAAATCCCCTTCTCCCCATTTTGCACGCCAATCATTGATGAGTCTTTTGAAAAGATCCCGGTACTGGTATGCCCTCGAGGCATTCGATTCCCCCTGGTACCAGATAACCCCTTCGATGGGGAAAGATATAAGCGGAGCGATCATGCCGTTGTACAAGAGTGTAGGCAGGCTGTTGGGGCCGAAAACCTGGCCGGGATCCAATGAATCAGTCTGCATACCGATACTGTATTGCCAGCTTCCGTCCAGCGGGATTTTCTGGCCGCCGGTCTCTATGTAAAGCTGTTGAGGAGCGCCATACAGCCCTCCAT
>WFRO01000443.1 GCA_015486475.1 Bacteroidales bacterium | reverse complement strand
GGATGGGTGATCTACCGCATGAACAAGGGGATGCCGGATATACTGACGAGGGTGAGACAGTCATTTGTCTGCCCTGTAAGAAAAGGTGAAAGCTGAAAACAGGAAGTTGGGGGGGAGGTCCCGTAATTCTTCCAGGGTGCTGCAGTGCCAGCCCCCGCTGCGCCTTTGCGTAGCCGCTTCGGCGAAGCAAGGGAGGGGTCTCAGTCAGGTAGCCACAGTAACGTCTGTGGTTCAGGGTATAACCACCCAACCACAACCCCTGCGGGGTTGAATTCATGCTATGTTATGAGATACTTTTCATCAAAATCAATTCCATATTCCCTGAATAGTGCTGTCAATTCTTCCTTAAAGATTCGACCAACTTCAACCCCTGCCGGGGTTGCGTATTTATTATATTGCATCGCTACCCCGGACGTGACCGGGGCTACCTGAATTGAAGCCCTCCGGGCTTCTTGACAGGACTAACGGGAGAATAATGCGTGAATGCCTTGCCCACCGAGGCTTTAACGAAGGAGGGATTGATTAATGATGGGGTGTATTATAACTCCACACTCCAAACTCAAGATCTTCCAAACTTTTTCAAAGGTACTGGGCGCTGATTGCTGGTGCCGCAATTCTGGAAATGCCGCTCGCGAGCACACTCGAAAATGAAATTTTCGGTGTCTTCGATTTCCTTAGAATTGCGAGCGTTTGAGGTTTTGTATACCACCTTCCTGGTTCTTGTCTCTTGTCTCCTGGTTCTTTCCTTTACCGTTCCCCCAGTTTCAGCCGTATCTTTTTCTCCTGACCTCCTCTCATCACGGTGAGGGTGATCATATCCCCCGTTTGATATTGTTTCAGCAGGCTGGAATAAGCCCTGAGATCATCTGTACGTTGGCCATTGACGGCCACGATGATATCTCCGGGCTTCAATCCTGCTTTCTCCCCCGGAGATCCCTCCACGACAGATGACAATCTGATCCCTTTCCCGGTGTAGGCAAAATCAGGGACAGAGCCTGTGCTGACCCTTTTCCCGCTCTTTGAACCTGATACAGGTGCCGGGCGGGCGGATGTGTGAGACTTCCCGGTAAAGGCCATCGGCTCTTCCCTGTCGGCCAGGTAAGTGATCACCTCTTTTGTCACCGTAGCCACTTTTACCAGCCCCGGCCCGTCGATCTTTTCCCACGTGTCGGAGGGACGGTGATAATTCTGTGTGGCGCCGGTGAAAAGCTGAACGGCCGGAATGCCTTTTTCGATGAAAGACACCTGATCGCTGGCATCCAGTTGTTTTTCCACCACCTGGCTTTTTACGCCGGTCGTGTAGTCAGTGCCCATAAAGATGAACTTCCATTCTTTGGCCGTATTGGCATTGAGCACCAGGAGCTTTTTGTTAAAAAGACTGCCGTCCGTGTCGAGGTTCACATCCGCAAAGATCTCTCCTTTGATGTACTCTTTCCGGTGAGCCACAAAATACCGCGAGCCGATCAGTCCTGCCTCTTCACCGCTGCAGGCCAGGAAGATGATCGTACGTTTGGGTTTTGCGGTCTTGCCCATATTTCTGGCAAGTTCAAGGAGTATAGCCACGCCGCTGGCATTGTCATCCGCACCGTGGTGGATCTTGCCGGAATCCCCTTTATGGACATCGGGCCATCCGGTTCCCAGATGATCGTAATGGGCAGACACCACCACCGGGTAGTCCTTCAGCCGGGGATCTGTCCCTTCGATGATACCGATCACGTTGATGACGGGCAGGGTTCCCCGGTCTTTGAAAGTATGTGTGAATTTTTGAAAATAACTGGTGCCGGTGAGAGGCTGCAGACCGGCTTCTTTGAACCGGCCGGCGATGTATCCGGCTGCTTCTTCGAGCTCTTTGGTGCCCAGACCCCGGCCTTTCAGTTCATCCGAAGAAAGATATTGGATGGTGGATATCATCCGCTTTTCTGAGAAAACAGGTTTGAGGACCGCCAGCGGGGCACGTTTGATGTCCACATTGGCATCTGCAAATTTTTCATCAAAGACCCGGACCATCGGGGAATGAAGCACCGGCCATGCTCCTTTGATAAAGTTGGCGGGCTCGTCACCGCTGAAGGCCAGGTAGCTGTATTTGCCATAGTGAGGCAGCTTGGTGACCAGGCCGGCGATCGCCTTCGGATCATCAAAAGCTACGAAAAGAGCCTGCCGGGTTGCGTCTTTTTTGTCAAACAGGGTAAAGACAAAGCTGTTACCTTTTTGGGCGGCTTTGGCCTTTCCGAACCAGATGCTGTCGGTGTTAAACCCGGCATTGTACGCTGAGAGCTGTGTGTTCATCGCCCCTGCAAACTTATTCTCAAAGCCGAGGATCCAGGCGGTCTTGTCCTCCGGGAGCTTGTCCAGGTCTTTGTCCGAAACGATCGTGAAGTGGTCATTGTCGTTTTCCTTCCATTGCTCCGCAAAGGTTTTGTACATGGCGAACTTCTCTTTCCCTGCCTGTGAGGGAAGCACGATGACATTGTCTTTGCTTCCCCAGATGCCCGACAGAACGGGAGGCACCTCGTGCGGGTCCAGGATGCGGAAAACATCATATTGCGGATCGACCACCAGTTTCACGGGCCGTGCTTTCAAAAAGATCTGGAATGCCTGTTCTTTTTTGTTCATATTGAAAACAAAGGGCTCGATCCCTTTTGTCGTGGCAATGTTGATAGGCAGATCAATGGTAAAAGCATCATCAGGCTGTGTTTGCTCTAAGGTGATAAATATTCTGTAGTCGTTGTTATACCGGTCTGTCTCAATATCTTTAATGACGATCTCCGGCGCCCCGGTCCTGTTCACCCACTGGTCGAAAAAGGCTTTCAGATCAGTGCCGGATACTTCTTCCATGGATTTTCGGATATCGTCAAAACTTGCGAACCTGAACTTATTGTCTTCGTAGAACTTTTTAGCACCTGCCAGGAATGTTTTGTCACCGAGTCTGCGGCGCAGCATCTGCCACATCATCATGGCTTTCCCGTATCCGATCGCCTCGCTGGGCCCGTCATAGCGGGAGCGGAACTTGTTCAGCGGGAAATCCGTGGCGGGCGTAACGAGATTGGTGAACCTCTGCAGGGTGGAACGGCGGTATTCTTCCCCTTCTCCCCGCTGTTCCTTGATCAGATGGTCGGCCATGAAGACGGTGATGCCTTCGCACCAGTTGCCGGTGCTGAAATCCACGTAAGCGCTGTTGCCCCACCAGTTGTGCAGCAATTCGTGGGGATAGGAGGAGTGAAGAATGAAGGGGAAACGGATGATCTTTTCGCCGAGAAGTGTGAAGGAAGGCATCCCGTAACCCGTCTCCCAGAAATTCTCCACCAGGGCAAATTTGCCGTACGGATAAGGTCCCAGCATCGACTCGTACATCTGCATATACTGTTCCGTGGCTTCCAGATACTTGTTCGCCAGGCCTTCGTCAGGCGTGCGGAGGAAGGCCATGGCCCTGACACCGTTGTTCATGGTGTACGAATATTCTGTGAAAGGGGCCGCGATCAGAAAAACCTCTTCCTGCGGCTTGTCACAGTACCACGTGTCTGTGTGTTTGTCCTCCTCTGTCTTTTCCTGCGTGCGCATCCCCTGCGATACATTTTTCCAACCCCGCGGCAGCACGGTGGTGAGACGGAAGGTCATTAAATTATCATCGAAGGCGGGCACCCACCAGGTGGAGCCGGCCAGGTAAGTGCCTTTCTCATTGATCACCCCCGAGTACTGGGAGAAACCCCGCTGGTATTCAGCCTGCTTATCTTCTTTTTCCGGCACGATCTTTCCCCGGTAGGCGATCACGACGGTGGTGGCAGAGCCGGTGATCTTCCATTTCAGCAGCTTTACATCACTGGCATCGTCGGGGTTGTCCCGGTCCATACCCACATCGGAGGCACTGACAGGACCCCCGACCTGTTTAAGCTTTGCTTTGGGAGTTTTGCTTACCGGCGTAAGGGCAGCATTCAGACTGAATGTCCGGGGTTGATCCCCGCTGAAAGAGATAGTGTCCACAACGTTGATCCCTGAGGTGGCAGGATCGATCTGTACAAACAATTTGTGGTTGACCACGTGGTCGTTTTGGGAAAACAGGTGCAGGCCTGTTAAAACAAATATCAGTAAAAAGATGTTCTTTTTCAATTTTCTGTTTTTTATGGCTGCCGCAGATGCCGGCAACCGTGTTCAATGACCCGGGTAAAATTCAGGGATGTAATATTAAAAAAAATAATGATCTGCGGATCATAAAAAAAATATGATTTACTGATTTCCGGGTGGTATCTCTTACCCAAAAGACCCACAGTTTTTTACAACCCTTTTTTTCTTGATTTTCTTTGATTTAAGTTGTAAATTGTTTTGTAATCCAATAACCCTAATATATCTGCTGTCATGAAAAAAAGATATGTATTACTCACGCTTTCATCTTTTATCTTATTTTCATTCACTCTTCCTGCACAATATGCCTGGCAATGGGCTGTAACGAATGAAAATGGGACTTCTGAACAACTAAGAGCAACTGCTGCTGACAGCAGCGGGAATTTATACATTGCCGGAAAATTTGAGAACACCTGTGTATTTTTCGGGGAGACGAGTATCTCTACCGAAGGGAAGGGTGTTTTTATAGCTTCTTTTGATCCTGCGGGGGAATTTCGGTGGGTCCGAGCCGGTATAGCAAAAGTTGATTATATAACAGAAGGTGCTATGACAGAAGATATGTGTGTTGCCGGGAATTATGTCTATGTAACGGGTGAGTTTTATGATACGTTGATCTTTGATACCGATACGATCATATCACGCAAGGTGCGTGATGTTTTTCTGGCAAAATACGATCTGGATGGTAATGTGCAATGGGCTGTCAGCGGAGGCAGCAACGGTGAGGATTTTAGCCATGCGGTGACAGCGGATGATTCGGGCAATGTATATATCATTGGTGAAATAGGCTGGTCAGGTTATTTCGGCGATCATTTTGTGCCCCGTTATGGGGGGGTGACAGATATCTTTTTTGCGAAGTATGATCCTGCCGGCGTCTGCCGGTGGGCCAAAAGTGCGGGGAGTGATTCGTATGATTACGGAAGTGGCATCAAAGTAGTGCATGATGACCTTTTCATAACGGGGACATTTGCTTCCAAGGCTGTATTTGATACGATGACAGTATCACCTGCTGTAAATAAGGATCTTTTTATTGCTCGCTATAAAACGAACGGGAAGCTGGCGGAGTTTGTCCAGGGTAACGGGAAAAATGTCGGTGCTATCCAGGACATGACCGCAGATAAGTTTGGAAATGTTTATGTGACCGGATTATATAATGCGGATCTTACAATTGGTGATACTACACTCTATACGAGAGATGGGAAAAATACTTACCTGTTGCGGTACAAATCCGGTAAAGGTTTTATCTGGTTCCAGGCGTTCAGATTGGCAGGAGCCCTTTTCCCTTCCAGATATCTGGCGTGTGATAAAGAAGATAATGTCATTTTCAGCGGGGCATACAGAGACTATCTCATGTTGGGTACGATCAGTCTGGATACGGTAGCGAAAAATAATGTTTTTCTGGCCCTGCTGGACAGCACGGGATCATTTAACTGGGTGGTAAATGCCGGAGGAAGTATAACGGCTGATCCCATAGGCTGCTCTTCAGATACCGGTCAGAATTATTACATGGCCGGAGAATTTGGAGGAAAGTTGATCATTGGTCAGGCCATATTCGACGGATCCGGAGACCATAATATTTTTCTGGCGAAAGCAGTGGAAGGAAGCAGTTTCAAAGAGGAAAACCATTCCCGCCAGTCGGTGAATATCCTCGTCAAACCTAATCCTGCTGATCATATTGTTAACCTTAGTTACAGCATTCCTGTTGCAGGAGCGGTTGCTATATATCTCTATGATGTGAAAGGAAAAATGATCAGGACACTTGATGAGTGCCGGCTTCAACCGGGAGAATACTCCCTCCGGTTCGATGTTTCAGGATTGCCCGCCGGCGTGTATTTTGTTAAACTCCGGTCGGAAAATATTGAGGTCATCCGGAAAATACTGGTGGTAAGATGACTCCTGGTCATTTACCCGCATGGGGCACAATATGGAGTGCCCTTTCCTGAATTATTTTAATGTATGGTACAGCAGGTCCGGAGGGACGGGTTCTTTCATGGCGCCCGGTTTTTTCCAGTCGAGTCCGAGGAAATATCCGCCGCCCAGCTGGAAATATCCGATGCGCAGCCTGTGTCTCCCTGCGGTGAGGGTGAGATGGCCTTCTTTCTCGCGGGCGGGGTGTCCCCCGTCATTGTTGATGATCTCCCTGCCGTCGATCCACAGACGGCTGCCGTCGTTGGAGGTAAGATAGAAAGTGTAATTCCCGCTTTTGGGGGTCTCTATCCAACCCGTTACGAGGAGTGCGAAACGGTCCTTGTTGTATGTGATCTCGTCGAGGTTAATGTCATGCAGGATACCCTGTGCTGCCGTAGTGATGCGGGAGAAATCAGGCACTCTCTGCCAGAGACCCTGGTAATAATTGTAATGCAGACCATTCTTTTCGGGATCGATAAAATTGTACAGGTGGCGGGTTACGGGGCTGGCGGTACCGTCGGGACCGAAAGCCCGGGCCATCAGCTTTGTGCGGCGGGTGAAGGTGACCGGTCCTGTATAACGGGGGGAGGTGCTGTCCGGTATCTTACCGTCGAGGGTGTAGCGGATCACGGTATTGTCCAGATCGCTGTGCATGGTGACCGTTAGCGAATCTCCCAGGAAAAGAAGGGTGTCCAGGGGGAAGACGGTGGGGGCCGTGAGCAGGGGGTGCTGCAGCAGCGGCGTGATACCGTGGGAGATCAGCTTGTATTTGCCTGCCAGCAGATGGTAGACCGCTTCATGGCCGCTGATACTGTCGAAGGTGATGCCCACGTCCGGCTGCTGGTATTCGCCACTGGCACTAACTGCCTTTTCGCTTATCGCCGGCAAATAAACGGTGGCTGTGCTGTTGGGCGGTACCGTCACCTCCAGGGTGAAGGTGCTGCTGTCGGTCTGCCAGGAGGAGGTGACCGGCCCGTAAGGGGAGAGGTAAGTGGCTGCAGCATGCGTGAGACCGTATACCGGGCGGGGTCGGATGATGATGTGCCGGAAACCGGGCGCCGAAGGGTCGGGGTTGATTCCGGCGAGGGCGCTGTAGAACCATTCGCAGACACTGCCGAACATGGGATGACTGTGGGAATTGACGCCGTCCCACTGCTCCCACAGGGTGGTCGATCCTTTCAGGATCTCCAACCCGTAGCCGGGGAAGTCCTTCTGGTTCATGAGGGTATAGGCCAGGTCCATGCGGCCGTAACGGGTGAGCACCTGTAACAACAGGGGGGTGCCCATCATGCCGGTGTCAAAATGCCCGGTGGTGAGGACATGGTCGGTGAGGGTACGGAATACAGCCGGGATGTACTGTGCCGGGACCAGACCGTATCCCAGGGCAAAGACATTGGCTCCCTGCCGGCCGATGGAGTAAGACATCTCCTCCTTGTGGAAATATTTTTCGTTGAATCCTTTTTTCACCTCCTGCATCAGCGAGTCAAAACGCCGTGCCTCCCGTTCTTTCTTTAACACGCCTGCCAGGGTGCGCATGATCTGCAGGTCATGATGGAAGTAAGCCGTGCTGACCAGGTTCCTGGGGATCACCGTGGGATCCGGCGGCACCCACTCCCCCAGGAGCTCTTCATCAACGATCCCCGGCGGGATAAGGCGGCTCTGCAGGTAGCCGATGTATTTCTTCATCCCCTGCCAGTGTTTCCGTATAATGGTTGTGTCTCCGTAATACAGGTACATGTACCAGGGCACGATGATGTACGCCGATCCCCAGGGAGTGCCGCCCCAGCCACTCTGGAAGGGGACGGTATAGGGGACGAAACCGTTTATCCTGTTCTGACCGTCGGCCATGTCGCCGATCCATTTGGTATAAAAGGCCGACATGTCGAAATTGCAGATGGCTGCCGGGGCTGCTATCTGGCCGTCACCGGTGTAGCCGCGCCGTTCGCGGTGCGGACAGTCGCTGGGTACGCCGCCGTGCATGTTGCCCTCCTGGGTGCGGATGAAATTTTCGTTAAGCCGGGTGAAGAGATCGTTGGAGCAGGTGAAAGAGCCTGTCTGCGGCACATCGGTGTTGACCACAACACCCGTGAGGGCAAGTGTGTCCAGGGGAGCGGTGTGGGTGAGCAACACATAACGGAATCCATGCCATGTGAATCGGGGTTGCCAGGTCTCTGTCCCTTTTCCTTTGAGGATATAGGTATCGGTCTGGCCGTACTGGGGTCCCATCTCCTCGATGAAGCGTAGGGTGATGCGTGTGCCGGCGGGTCCTTTCACGTGCAGACGGGTCCATCCGGAGATCATCTCCCCGAGGTCGTAACGCAGGGTGGTGTCGTTGATCACCTTGCGGGAAACCGGTTTTACCTCGCGTATCATGCGGTCGGGCGGCGCGATCTGCCCCAGCAGACGGCCGCGCGGAGCCGTGCGTACGATGGCCTGTGGCCAGGCACTGTCATCATAGCCCGGCTGAACCCACCCCGGTATCTCCCGCCGGGCATCATAGATCTCACCGGTGTAGATCCCGTTGTGGAGAATGGGTCCTGTGGAGGTCTTCCAGGTGGTGTCGGAGACAATGATCATATCTTCTCCCTCATCGCCGGCGATCTCGAAACGGGCCAGCAGACGGGGCAGGCCATAAGAATAAGGTGTATCCCCCTCGCTCTCATGCTGAAAATACCAGCCGTTGCCCAGGATCACCCCCAGCGTGTTGGCACCGGCGTGCAGGTAGGGTGTGATGTCAAAGGTCTCATAATAAACACGGAAAGACATGTGACGTACCTCTTTGTAATCTCCTGTAAACTTTGTGGTATCCCGGTAGGTATAGTTGGAATGGTTGGGGGAGAGCACATGATCGCCTACTTTTTGTCCGTTGATATACAGTTCATAGTAACCCAGCCCGCTGATATACACCCGGCCTTTTCCGGGCGAAGCGGGCAGGTTGATCTCTTTGCGGAAATAATAGGCCGGATTGGGTCCGCCGGGTTGTGCTGGTGGAAGGACGGGTGAGCCTATCCACTGTGCCTGCCAGGAATGGTACATCAATCCCATCTCCCAGCGGGCGGGAGCGCTCCAGGCCGATACCCTGCCGTGCCGGTCCCAGACACGTACCCGCCACCACACCTCCATGCGTGGCCTCAGCGCTTTGCCGTTATATTTCACCTGGGTCGACTGGCCGGAAACGACCTTGCCGCTGTTCCACAGATCGGCTTTTTTGGGATCCAGCAGGGTGGTGTCTGTGGCGGCGATCACCTGCCAGGCCGTCTGCCTCTGGTCATTGCCCGTGAAAGGCAGGACCCAGCTCAGCCGTGGATGTATGACGTCCATGCCGTTGGGGTTGACGACATACTCACAGCGCAGATCACCGGGCGTCAGGGGAGCCCGGGAATGACAGCCGGAGAAAAAAAACGGGAGCAGGAGAAAAAGGAGAACAGGTCTTTTCATTTTCTTGGGAAGTTTAGGTTCCTCTTATTGTTTTGTCAAATTTAACCTTTTCCTCAGATAAAAGAAAAGAACCGGGCCGGATCCGTACCTTTTCCCTTCAAAAGTGTTTTTTTGACCTGATATGGGAGATCCAGGGGGATCGTTATGCATCTGTATCAAATGATTCGTTATTTTTGAAAAAAATTGGATAAAGGTCATGTTGAAGAAAGTCTTGAAATGGATCCTGGGGATCCTGGTCGTTTTCCTGCTTTTGGTCGGAGGCGGGATATTTTTCATGTATCATTCCGCTTTCAAACTCAGACCATGGAAATATCCGGCGGACCAGGCCGTGACGGAGAAACTGCCTGAGCGGCCCAACATCCTCCTGCTGGTGGCTGAGGATATGAGTCTGCGGGTAGGCGCTTTTGGCGACACGATAGCGCAGACACCGAATATTGACCGTCTGGCATTGGCGGGGGTGCGTTATCCCAACACGTTCACCACGGCAGGTGTTTGTGCTCCCAGCCGGGCGGGGCTGATCACGGGGATGAACCAGATCTCCATGGGCGGACAGCACATGCGTACAGCCTCACGTCCCAAAGGAGGATATTACTGTGTGCCGCCGCCGGAGGTGAAAGCTTTTCCTGAGCTTATGCGAAAAGCAGGATACTATACTTTCAACATTGCCAAGGAAGATTACCAGTTCAGCCACATGCGCACCAAAACGGGGCCTTTCACGATCTGGGATGCGGAGGACAACAGCGACCTGTGGCGCGCCAGAAGGACCGGCCAGCCTTTTTTCGGCATGATCAACTTCATGGAGACCCATGAGACCGGCCTGTTCACGCCCCTGGGACACAAGCCCCACAGTCTCATGCATTTTATCATCCAGATCATTCGCCCCGCCATGCTGATGTCACGGAATATAGGATACAAAGGGAAGACGATAGACCCTGCCTCACTGCAACTGCCCCCTTATTATCCCGATACGCCGACCGTAAGAGCCGATATAGCGCGTTTTTATCAGAACATCAATGCCATGGATGCCGTGGTGGGGAATATCCTGGAGCGCCTGAAAAAGGACGGGCTGGCCTCTTCGACCATCGTGATCTGGACCACCGATCACGGGGATTGCCTGCCACGGGCCAAGAGGGACCTCACCGATTCGGGCATTAAGGTGCCTCTGGTCATTTACTGGCCGCCGGCCTTCCGCCCGCCGGGCGTAAATCCCGGCGATATCGACTATCGTCTGATCAGTTTTACGGACATTGCTCCCACACTGCTTGATCTGGCCGGGGCTCCCAAACCGGATTATCTGCAGGGGGTCAGCCTGCTTTCCGACTCCGTCCGGCAATACATCTATGCGGCCAAAGACCGCATGGACGAGGTGTACTACCGCCAGCGGGCGATCCGGGACACACAGTACAAGTATATCCGGAGTTGGTATCCTGAGGTGCCGGATGGCTCACACATCGCTTTCCGCGATAACATCGAGATGATGCGGGAGATGTGGGTCATGCTGGACAGAGGGAAACTGGATCCTCAGCAGACGTTGTGGTTCAGGCCTACCGGTGAGGAACGGTTGTATGATCTGCGGAAAGATCCTCAGGAGCTGCACAACCTGGTGAATGACACTGCTTATGCGGCGGTACTGGAGAGGATGCGGCTGGCCATGGACGAGTGGCTGGCCAGGATAGGCGACTGGAGTGTGGTCACTGAGGATGAGATGGTGAAAAAGTTCTATCCTGACGGAAAACGTCCGGTCACACCTCCGCCCGAAGTGAGGCTCGCCGGCGGACAGGTGATCATCACCTGTCCCGAGCAGGCCGCCTCCGTAGGATACCGTATCGGCGAAGGACCGTGGTTGTTGTATACAGGGCCCTTTGCTTATCCGGAAGATCAAAAAATCACTGCCAAAGCGGTGCGTTACGGATGGAAAGAGAGCAAAGAGGTGGAGATGACCCCTTGACAAAGATGATGAGAACAAACGGCTGTTTTTTTGTGTTTTTTGCTTTTTTGCTGATCATGGACTAAATTAAGGGTCCGGTAACTGAAAAACTGAAAAAAGATGATCCGCAGGATCGGAATGTTGGGCAGAGGGTACAGACATGCGAACCGCTATCTCAAGATCATACAGGTACTGATCAAGTACGGTTTTGAGGATGTGGTGGCGCAAACGGGTCTGGAGGCGATCTTTGATCTCGGCCGGAAGGTGACCTTCCGGAAAACGGATCAGAAGATCTCCCGCCTCTCACGGTGGGAGCGTATGCGTATGGCGCTGGAAGAGCTGGGCCCCACCTTCGTTAAGTTCGGGCAGATCATGAGCACACGACCCGACCTGGTGCCCCTGGAACTGATCGCCGAACTGAAGAAGCTGCAGGATACGGTCCCTCCTTTTCCTGAGGAGAAGGCCATAGGGGTGATCGAAGAAGAGCTGGGAGGTTCTGTGGACGAGATCTTTAAAAATTTTGAAGCAACTCCCATAGCTGCGGCGTCCATTGCCCAGGTGCACAGGGCAACGCTTGCCGGGGGGGAGGAGGTGGCTGTCAAAGTGCGGCGGCCGGGCATCGAACGTACCATAGAGACCGACCTGGACATCATGTTCCATCTGGCCACGATGGTGGAGAAGCACATCGAAGAAATGCGGGCCTACAACCTGGTGAAGATCGTGGAGGAGTTTGACCGGTCCATTCACAAAGAGCTGAACTTCTTCCTGGAGGCTTCCAACATCGAACGGTTCGGCAATTATTTCCGGAAAGATAAAGAGATCCATGTACCCGAGTGTTACCGGGACTATAGTTCGAAAAAGGTACTGACCATGGAATTTATCGAGGGGATCAAGATCTCGGAGATCGAACTCCTTAAAGAACATTCCCTCGACCCGAAGATCATTGCCCGCAGGGGTGGAGAGCTGGTGCTGAAGCAGATCTTTGAGTTCGGCTTTTTCCATGCCGACCCCCATCCCGGAAATATTTTTGTACTGCCGGGCAATGTGATCTGTTTCCTGGATTTCGGGATGATGGGCACCCTGACCCGCTCGACACAGGAGTTGATCACCTCTATTGCTGCCGGCGCCCTGACACGGGATGTCAGCCGGATCATAAGGAGTGTCCTGCGTCTCTGCGAGACCAACGGGAATATCAACCGGAAAGAGCTGGAGCTGCAGGTCACCGAACTGATCGACCGGTATTTTTATGTGTCACTGGAGCAGATGGACATGGCTGCCCTGATCAATGACCTCATCCGGTTCTTCCCCGATAACAATCTGGTCATCCCGGCCGACCTGTACTTGCTGGCCCGGGCCCTGGTGTTGCTGCAGGGCAACGGGGAGATGCTGGACCCCGACTACAATGTGGCCCGGCAGATCGAGCCGTACGTCAAAAAGATGATCCGTCAGCGCCTGCATTTCCGGACGCTGGCCAAAGATCTTCTGGCCTCTTCCGAAGAGTTGGTGGAGCTGACCAAAGAGCTGCCTTTTGAGATCCGGGAGATCATTGACAAGATCAAGAACGGCACCCTGAAGATGGACATTGAGCACAAAGGCCTCGGCCCCATGCTGGGCACCCACGAACGCATCAGCAACCGCATCGCCTTTGCTATCGTCCTGGCGGCCATCATCATCGGCTCTTCCCTGATCACCCTATCGCGGATCCCTCCCCTCTGGCGGGATGTGCCGGTGATCGGTGTGGTGGGGTTCATCGCTGCCGGCCTGCTGGGCTTCTGGTTGCTGATCTCCATCCTGCGGCACGGGAAGATGTAGGGCCGTGTTTTATTTTACCTCCCCAAAATAGAGATAAAGCGTTCCTTTATACAGACCGGATGCCTCTGTCTTTTGTCCCTGGGGGCCCAGATCAGCAGCTTCATGGAATTTCGTGCCGATGGGCGGGATGGCATGGAGCACGGAG
>WFRO01000442.1 GCA_015486475.1 Bacteroidales bacterium | reverse complement strand
GGCATGCCGTCAAAGGGTATGACCGGCCGTATCCGGAAATGTGAATGATTGAATGCTTGAATGATTGAATGCTTGAATGATTGAAAAAGTATAGTAAAATGAAAAAAGTGATGAAGTGGACCGGGATCGTGATCCTGGCGATCGTGTTGATCGCGGGGGTGTGGGTCATGTGGAATCTGCGTGACCGCCAGCGCGGGTATGAGGTAAACATGGATGTGAAAGGCGGTGCGCCGGTGCTGATGAAAGCCGGGTTCTCTGCCCAACCCATCACCCCGGAGATCGTGGATACCTGGGAGGATGTGGATCACAACGCCAAATATGAACCTGACAAGGGGGACATCTATCATGACAATAACCACAACGGCCGATTCGATGCATACTGGATCGCCGGCTTTGACAACCGGCGTGCTGCCAACGGTGTGCATGACAATGTATGGGCACGTGCCATGGTGCTGGATGACGGGAAAACGCGCCTGGCGGTGGTGGCCCTGGATGCCATCGGCTTCACCCACGATGATATCGTGGAGGCACGGAAGATGATCCCGGCGGAGGACAGCATCGACTATGCCATCATCCTGAGCACCCACGACCATGAGAGCTATGACCTGCTGGGCCTGTGGGGCGAAAGTATGTTCAGGAACGGCGTGAACCCCGAAATGCGTAAATATGTGAAACAGCAGATCGTGGCGACGGTCACGGAGGCCGTAAAGCGCTTGCGGCCCGCTTATTTTGTCCTGGCGCAGGATCCTGCCGGTGCTGCTTCCCTCCACATGGACACCCGCGATCCCATCGTCATGGACTCGGGCCTGCGTATCATGCGTGCCGTGGATGCTCAGGCCGACACCACCCTGGGAACGGTCCTCTCGTGGGGCAACCATGCCGAGACCCTCTGGTCGGATAATTTGCTGATCACTTCCGACTTCCCTCACTACTGGCGTAAGTACGTGGAAGAAGGCGTATATGACGGCGATACACTGGTGAAAAAGGGTATCGGAGGTACGGCCCTCTTTATCCCCGGTGCGGTAGGCGGGCTCATGACCACCCGTGGCAGCGAGCCGGTGAAAGACCCTTTCCGGGATACGGTATGGGTGAAGCCCACTTTTGAAAAAGCCTGTGCCGAGGGGCAGACCCTTGCCCTGCTGACCCTTGACGCCCTGGCACAGGGAGATACGGTGAAAAAAGCATCCCTTTCCCTGGTGGCACAAACCATCAAACTGCCGGTGGACAACAAGCTGTTCAGGCTGGGAGCCTCCCTGGGCGTGCTGGATATCGGCATGGCCGGCTGGTTCAAAAAACGCTCGGAGGTGGCGGCATTCACCCTGGGGCCTGCCACCTTCCTGGCGGTGCCGGGAGAGATCTATCCCGAGATCGTCAACGGGGGCGTGGAGGCGCCGCAGGGGCAGGACTTCGACATTAAACCCATAGAAACGCCGCCGCTGCGGGAGCTGATGCCGGGGAAATACAAGTTCGTCATGGGCCTGGCCAACGATGAGATCGGATATATCATCCCCAAAAGCCAGTGGGACGAAAAAGCCCCATACACCTATGGCAGAAATAAAGCTCCGTATGGTGAAGAGAACTCCTTGGGCCCCGAAACGGCCCCGCAGTTATACAAAGCCTTCACCGGGATCCTGAAAGAACTGAAGGAACGATGAACGTCTATTGTCGAACGACAAACATATAAATATCTTCCCCGTTCGTCAATCATCGTTCGCCGATCATCCTTCATCGATCATCCTTCATCGTTCCCCTGATCCATTCCTCGGTGATGCGTGCATAGCGGATGGTCTCGTGGGGCTCGCCCTGCCGGTCGTTGCGGGAGTAGCTGTAGGTGACATGGATGATGCCGTTCTTTCCTTCGATGATGGCCGGGTAGGCGGCTGAGGTGGCGATGTTGGGATCGCGCTCGTCGCGCTCGAGGTGCCGTATCCAGGGCCAGCTGCGTCCCTCGTCGGTGGAGAGGGCCACAGCGAGGCTGTGACGCCCTTCTTCGGTGTCGTTGTAGGCCAGTACCCAGTGCCCGTTGTGCAGGGTGACGATGTCAGCGCCCGAGCCCGGGTTGGGCATTTGTGAGTCACGTACCAGCGACCAGGTGAGACCACTGTCGGCCGACTCGCTGTACATGAGGCGTTGCGGCGGGGGGCCGTTGTCGCGCATCCAGGCCGCCAGTGTGCCGTCTTTCTTGATGGCAATGGCCGGCTGTATGTTGCCGGGCGCTACCAGAGGCGTGGAGAATTTCCAGTGTTTGCCGTAATCGTCGGTGATCGCGATGAGAGAAAAATCAAAGCCGTCAGAATAGAGGGGCAGGAGGATACGGCCGCCGGCAAGCTGGACGGCCTTGTTCTTGGTCTGCCATCCCATGCGCCGGAAACGGGGATATCCCAGCAGGGTGTCGATACGCTCCCCGCGCGGAGTGATATAATAACCTTTGCGGATCATATCCCCGCCTTTGGCTTTGTACAAAAGGTCTTTCTTCCAGGCTTTCCACATCTGGTACATCTGAGAGTCCTCACCACGGTTCTCCTTGATCATCCGGCCATAGGCATCCACCTGCTGTTCCACGGAACGTACAAAACGGTCGCCGGGGACGATGCCCCGTTCGGTCTTATCCCCCGGCTTGACGAAAAGGGTCTGCTGCCACTGCCAGCGGGGTGGTCCTTCCCGTTGTATGTAATCCGTGCTGATGCGATACGCAGGGAGGGAGGTGCTCCACTGGTTGGCCAGCACCGTGTACCAGAACAACCACAGGCGCTGCTGCCCATCGAGGAAAAGGGCCGGGTTGATATCCGGGAAATCCGGTACGTCGGCCATCAGGAAAGGGGTGGTCCAGGTGGTGTCTCCGGGATGGAGGCGGGCGCCCATGATCCGCACATCATCGGCCCATCGCTCGCCGGAGCCCTGGAACCAGGCGGCCAGCAACGAACCGTCGGGCAGCTCGACAACAGTGGAGCCGTGTGTGTGATCGTTTGAATATGGAAAGATATTGACCCGCAGGAAGCCGGCAGGGGACTGCTCCGGCCGCTGGCAGGCGGATATCAGCAGGAACAGTAAAACCAGGGGATAGAGGATCTTTTTCATGATGAACGGGTTTGCAACCAAGATAGTAAATATGACTGAATTCCCGGTGATGGGAAAGTAAAAAAATAAGGACCGGCTGGCCGGGACCGGGCAAAAAAAAAGCCGCACAAGGCGGCTTTTTTAATGAGGATTTATTCTTTTACTCAGATGCTGGAACATAAGTCATTCTAATCATGTGGGAGGGGTAGTTCGCTTTGCTGCCATCGGTGGCAGAGATGAACGTGCCCACCTGCATGGCATCGGTACTGATGCTGAACACCACATACTTGCGTGTGAAGTCCAGGAGACCGAAGAATTCATTTTCAGATGTGTCGCTATCCTTGATCTCAAATACGTCCACGCCACTCCAGGTCACTGTCCAGGTGCTGTCTTTATACTCATCGCTGGTCACCGGGAGGGTCAGGTCAACGCCTTCTTCAAAGGTGAAGGTGGCATTTTTCCCGGGTATGAAAGGAGTCACACCTACAGCATCTTCAGCAGAGGGCCTGTACGGGATCTTATTGAGGACAGCATAGACCTGAGTAACGATCACACTGTCATTGTCCACATCATGGGTATATTTCCCATCATTGTGGAAGATGAACTTGTCATTATATTCATCTGCCATTCCGATCAGCCCGATCATGCCGCTGGGGATAGGTTGCTCCACCGTAAAGTCCTGATCAGCTTTCAAAACGGCGTCGCCTTCGCCGGCCTGCTGGCTGATACTCCAGGCTTTGCCGTTTTTAACCGCAGGACCTCCCGTAAGCATCTCTTCCTTGGAGGCTGCGATCTCTACATCTGTCGTAGCATCAGCAGATCCGCCCGGACCTGTTGCCGTTACCTTCACCGTATATGTGCCTGACATTGCATAAGTATGAGAAGGGCTTGCATCGGTGCTGGTCTCTCCGTCACCGAAGTCCCATACAAAGGACTCGGCATTGGTGGCCAGGGCCGTGAAAGCTACTGTATAACCGTCCACTGAATAATGGATCTCTACAGTGGGAGCCGGTGTAGTTTCTTCGTCATTACCACAGGATGTTGCCATGATACCGATAACGGCCAGCACAGCAAGACCCAAAAAATAAAACTTCGTTCTTTTCATAATACTTAGGATTTTAATTAAAACTTAATAATAATTATTCTTCTCTTCACACCGGCAAAGATAAGCTTTTTTTTTGATATATGGTAATCTTATATTGATTTAATACTGTGGGATTTTGATCCGGTCCGTTCCTTCAAATGTTTATTAAGACTTATTTATGTATTCAGGAATAGCCCGTTGTGGCGGAAAAGCAGGGGACAATTCAATGCAGGGACCCTTGTTTTAAAGGTTGCAGATATTTCTGAAAGAAAGCATCCATATACCAGGAGCAGTAAACAAATACTTTTTGTGCCACGTCCATAGTATGGGGCCATCCTTTTAGCCGGTGGTATTCGTTGGGGCACGCCGGCAGCAGGAAGGAAAAAAGCAACAGGACGTGAAAGATCTTCATGGCTTATTCATTTGACGACACTTGCACAGGTTTTCAGGAGGTTTTTTGTGATCGTTGGCCCCAGCGTGTTCCCGTAAAAGCTGGCAGCAGCCTCATAGCCTCCCTTTTCATAATCCTCAGCCGTGAGGATATAGCTGATCCATTCGTTGGCAAGGCCGCCGATCACGGGATGGGCCACGCCTTCTTTCCGCAACTGTTCTTTGATGTAAAGACCCTGCTCTGCGGTCATCTCACCCGGCACTCCTGCGATGAGCAGGCCGCCCAGACGGAAGGCGGCCAGGGGAGCCCGGGCCGGTTGTACCTGGTCGAGGAGCGCCTGGATATTGTCGGGGCTGAGGCCGTATTCCTTGCCGGCGGTGGCCATAAAGTCAGGGTGGGGTTGGGGTTTCGGCAGATCGATGTAGCGATAGGCCCGGGCAAAAGGAGCCTGGTCCTGTGGAGTGATCTTCCGGTAAAGTTGCAGCGCCTGGACAGCGATGGTACGACCGTATCTTTCGGCTTTTTCGTAATGGCTGGCTCCTCTCCGGGCGATAACCGACTGATCCCCTTCGGCGCCGTTGTAATACATGGCCGTGACGCCCTTTCCTATGCACCCTTCCAGTTCACGCTGCAGATAGCCGGGCCATCCTGCGGAAACCCACATGTCATGCTCGTCCATGATGGTGGGGTGTCCGGTCCAGTTGACCAGCACCGCCAGGGGAGTGCCGTCGGCCCGGTCGATGCGGGTGACGGTCAGCTCACGGTCGACGAAAGGCTGCCCCCGCCGGTTGCGGTTCAGACCCTGGAGGGTCACCGAGGCGGTGCCGGCGGTCACCGGCTGCAGGTCTTTGTCCGCCTCCTGCACGGCCAGCGCCAGCCGCCCGATGACATACTCCAGAAGTGCCGGCTGATAGATGCCGATGTGCGGGTTGTTGAAGATGTTCCGGTCGTT
>WFRO01000441.1 GCA_015486475.1 Bacteroidales bacterium | reverse complement strand
ATGTAGTCGGCACTGTCCTGACAGGTGACCGTGTTGACAAAATCCCGGATCGCCTGTTTGTTCTCCGTGTCATTCCACGAAGGCAGGGGATCCCCTTTTGGGGAGAGGCGCTGGTTGTTACAGGATGTAAAAACCAATGATCCCGCCAGGAGGATGATAAAAAGACTTTTGGATGTTCTCATAAATAAAAAATTCCTTTAAGATCCAAGATCATATCCTTAAAAAAGATCATTTGCATACAATGATCTCAGCGGGAAAAATAACAGATCCGGCCCGTTTCTGAAAAGGGTGCTCCGTAGAAATGCAGGGTTTCCCGTATGTTATTGTCCATAAAACTATTGGTATAGCTTAAATTTGGATCGTTCTTTGTTGGGGCAGACAGGTTCTGTTCACTCACACAGTCCGGTAGCTTCTGTCGGGGTGCCGGTTGTCCCAGACCCCATACCGGCAAAAGAAAAAGTCCCAGAAAAAATCCGATGATCCTTTTGTCGATCTTTAGAATAGTAAGAATTAGTATGATCAGCATGTAACTATAACTTCAGGGATTACAAAATTAATAAATTTTATTTAAATTAAAAATAAATAAGAATATAAATATCGATGAAACGGCGATCTCCTTATTGAAAGCAGACATGGATACAACGCAGGAAACAGAACAAAACGGAATAACGATATCTGCCTGAAGAGGTGTAAATAGGGAGTACAATGCATCTTTGAAAGAACGGGGTTAATTTTAAAGATTATATTTGTAGCCATCCGGACTAAAATCAAAACTCCGAATCCATGGATAAAGAACTTCTTTCGTTCTCGCTGATGGTATTTACCGGTTTTTTTGCCATCATGAATCCCATTGCCAATGCGCCTGTTTTCCTGGGGCTGACAGGGGATCTGGACGAGCAGGCCCGTCGGACCGTGGCACGCAAGGCTTCTGTTACGGCTTTTGTCATTGTCGTTGCCTTCATCCTGTTCGGGCGATTGATCTTTCATCTTTTCGGTATCACCATCCCGGCTTTCAAGATCACGGGAGGTATTCTTGTTTTTCTGGTGGGTATGGACATGCTCCGGTCGCGCAAGTCTGAGATCCATGGTCATAACATGACCCTCTCGGAGGATGATGATGTTTCCGTTTCCCCCCTGGCCATTCCCATTCTGGCGGGTCCGGGGACCATTGTAACAGCCATGAATTATGTCTCGGGAGACAGTACTGAAAAAATGTTCGTTGTGATCACCATCTTTCTGGTCATGATCGTTCTGACCTATATCACTTTCATCCTGAGTGAGAAGATCCAGAAATGGCTGGGGGAAAGCATGGTAGTTGTTATCACCAAGATCATGGGACTGATCATTGCCATTATCGGTACGGAGATGGTCATCAACGGCATCAAAATGGCCTTTCATCTTGCTCAATAGGATCCGGGTCCTACGTTGATCCGTGCGGATCCCGGACCTGAAAAATTGATCACCCGGACGGGTATGGTTCCTGATGGTTGCGGGGTACATCATCTGAAAACTATTTCAACAGCATAATGATAATATTGATCACAACGGCATTGCTCACCTGGATAATAAAAGCGCCGACGATGGGGATCACGGCCAGGGCAACAGGTGAAGGGCCGTATTCCTTGGTTACCGCCGACATGTTGGCCATGGCCGTAGGAGTAGCGCCCATGGCCGAGCCTATATAGCCTGCGGTCATCACGGAAGCATCATAATTTTTACCCAGTACGCGGAAAAGAATAAACGCCGAAAAGATCAGGATACTTGCGGTTTGCAGGACAATGTTGACCATAATGAAAAGAGCTTCATCACCGAGTTCCCAGAATTTGAGTCCCATCATGGCCATGGCCAGGAACAGTCCCAGGCTGAGGTCGGAGGTGATGGCCAGGGTGGGGGATTCGGCCGGGCATCTCAGTTTAGGGAGGATCCATGGCACCAGTGCGGCCAGGATCACGCCTCCCAGCATGCAGGTGGCGAACAGGGGCAGGGTGAAATGAACGGCATCCAACAGCTTATGCAGATAGATGCCAACGCCTATGGAGAGGGAGAGCAGGAGTAACACGGTCAGGATGGACTGGTAATCGATCTGCGGATTCTCTCCGTATTTTGATCCGATGATGATCTCTTTTTTATTGTCTGCCGGTTTCAGATCATGTTTTCTTATCAGATAGCGGGCCACGGGGCCTCCCAGCACACCCCCGGCGATCAGCCCGAAAGTGGCAGAGATCATCCCTGTCTCCATCGCATTGGAGAGACCCAGAGACTCCTCCAGAACGGGCGCCCAGGAAACGATGTTCCCGTGTCCTCCCTGTAAAGCCGCCGAGCCGGCAATGAGCCCCGAACCGGGATTGAGGTGGAACAGCCCTGCAAGGAATATCCCCAGATAATTCTGGATAAAGATCCAGGCAATGGCCAGCACGGTGAGGATCAGCAGTGCCTTGCCCCCCCGCGCTATGCTCTCCAGCTTTGTCGAAAGACCCAGGGAGGTGAAAAAGACGATCAGCAGAATATCCCGGTAGTGGTTCGAAAAACGGATATCCACATGGAACAGCAGAAACAGGAGACCGAAAAAGAGAGAAGCCACCAACCCTCCGGTAACGGGTTCAGGGATATTGTACTTGCGCAGGATGGGGACTTTCTGGTTGAGGTATTTCCCCAGAAACAGGACCAGGATGGCAACAATAATGGTTTGACGGGAATCAAGTTCCATACGTTTATGCTTTTAAACCGGGACATATCCACCGGCCCGGGCTAAGCGGGCCGTATCGCCTCCCGGAAGGTTCATTACAGAAATTTTACCGGAGAGATGATCCCGATTATCACCCTGCCGGTGGAGTAATCCTGTAGCATCAGCCCCGGGCGGGTCCTGGCATATTCGGAATATTTGTAGAACCGCCCCACATATCCCAGAAAGAACTTCAGGTTGAAATCCTCCCACGGGAAGTATTCAATGGTTGGCACCACGCTGTAAACGGTCCTGAAATGGTTAGCCGTCTTCAACGGATCCAGGTCATCCCGCCAGCTGGCCAGATCTACAAACGCATCCAGACTAAAATGCCATTTGGGGGAGAATTTAACGGTGGTACGGGTCCAGTGGCTTTGATACAGGGTGTTCCTTACCGCATAGTTGTAAAGATTGTCCGGGATCTCATTGCTGATGATACCGGTGCGGTCCAATCCTTCTATACTTATTTTGTAATCATAAGCCACATCCACGAACTTTGACGTGAACTGGTTTCCCAGTGCGATATAGTTCATGCCGATGCCTTTGGCTTCGGTGAAGAGGGAATAAGACCAGATGGTGGAGAATTTCCCGTCAAAAAAGTTCCCGCGCCAGTTGAGGACAATGGCCAGAGGCACCTTGGAAGCGGTCACGTCAGGCACCGTGTCATAGAGATCTTCGAAGGTGCCTGTCCGGGAGTTCAGTAACTGGAAACCCAGGGAGTGATTATCATTGGCCTTTACATGCAACTCCACGCCGGTGAGGAAATTATCGGCCATCTCAATGATATCCGAATATTCATAAATGTCGATCGGGTTCAGGTCGAATTCTATCCCGCCCCAGTCGGCATAGGTCTTGCCGGCCGTAAGCCTGACACGGTCGGACAAGGTGAAGGTCATATAGGCGAAATCCACCCCTTTGATGATCTTGTCGATGCTCTGGGGCTCGAAGGTGCTGGTGAAACGGTAGCGGAACCGGAAGTAGATCTTCGGATGGACATATCCTTTGATCTCCATACGGAACTGTTCGATCCTGAACTTCGATCCCAGATAATCCCCGTTCTGAAAGTCATTTCTGAAATCCATCTGGGTGTTACCGATCATGTCAATGTTGTTCAGCAGGCTTTGTTTCTCAACGGGGATGATGCTTTTATAGGAGGTCATCTCATCTGACTGCATTTCCTGGGCCTCTGTCCAAAGGGAAGGGCTCAGGAAAAGCAGGATCAGCAATAATTTTATTTCAGCAGATCTGTTCATAACAGGGATGTATTGAGGGGATCAATATTTTCTGAAAAGTTCCTGAACCTCTGCCGGGGTTCTCTTTTTTAACAGAGCCAGCATCAACAGTACCCTGGACTTAGGGGTGTTGAGATCGCCGGAGGCAACGGTGCCGTATTTATCGTCATTCACTTCTGCATTTCTGAGGACATAGCCTGTGGGCACACGGGTGCTTCTGACCACAATGACCCCTTGTTGCACGGCCTTGGCAGCAGCTTCCAGGGTGGCGGCATTCATGTTGCCGTTTCCCACACCGGCGATCACGATCCCTTTGGCGCCGGCCTTTACCAGCATGCCGATCAGATCGGGTGACATGTCAGCGCAGGCATACACGACATCCACACGCGGCAGCTCCTTTACCCCATCCACCGAAAATTCCGATCCTGTGGTGTTCAGGCGGTAAGGCTTGCGGTAAAATTCCATCTGGCCGTACAGCACGGTTCCGATCTGTCCGTGTACGGGCGATTTGAAGGTCTGCACAGCCGTGGTGTTGGTCTTGGTGGCTGCACGGGCCGAATGGATCTGGTCGTTCATGACCATCATAACCCCGTGGCCGCGCGATTTGGGATTAGCCGCCACAGCCACGGCATTGTAGAGGTTCAAAGGTCCTTCGGCACTGAGGGCTGTGGAAGGACGCATCGAGCCGGTGGTCACCACAGGCTTGTCACTCTTGACGACCAGGTTGAGAAAATAAGCGGTCTCCTCCTGGGTGTCCGTGCCATGGGTGATGACGATGCCGTCCACATCTTTCGAGGCCAGCAGCTCATTGATCCTTTTGGCCAGTTTGAGCCAGATCTCCACGCTCATGTCCTGCGATCCTACATTGGATATCTGCTCGCCTGTCACACGGGCCAGCTTTTCAATGCCGGGAACGGCCTTGATCATGGTCTGGATACCTACCTGGCCCGAGGTGTAACCTGCCTGCGTGGCAGATTCGGCCGAGCCGGCAATGGTGCCACCGGTAGCCAGGATGACGACATGGGGCAGATCTTTTTTCTGCGCCAGAGAAGAGGGGGCGATCACAATGAAGAGAAGGGCAATCGCCAGGTTGAATGTGATAAATTTTTTCATGAT
>WFRO01000440.1 GCA_015486475.1 Bacteroidales bacterium | reverse complement strand
GTTGTACAGGGTGGCATCCACCAACTCATCCAGGATCTCCAGTTTTTCCCTTCCGCGAGCCTGATCAAGCACTGATCTCAGACTGTCAACTTTACCGGCATACACATTCATCCCGGTAGTCCAGAGGATGAAAAATACAATTGCTTTACCTTTCCGTTTGTTCATTTTTGGTTGGATCCGGTTGTTCAGCCCATGTTATCGATCAAATGTAACAAAATATAAATTAACTATATAATTAACCGGATAATAAAATATAACTGTCAGGAAAATAGTCAAATATGCTTATTATACTTTACGTAAACTTTACCTGTGAAGACATCATACTTTACATAATCCTTACCTGTTTTATTTTGATAATGGTTGGGTCGGGGGCATCTTTAAAAAAAAGTAACAGGCAATGATCTTAATAAGTTATGTGGATCCTTTTATTGTGGTACAATCAGACAGGCTGATAACCGGCCGGATGGTCATCAGGGGAGAAACAGGCAGGATCTACCGGAGTGATGAATTCAGCTCCACGGAATATATTCATGTCAGGGTGAAGGCATCCTGGAGCAGGAGTGTGGTGGTAATGATCTTTGCAGAAGGCACTGAAACCCGAAAAGTGATCAACCTATGAAAGTCAAATTAATCATCATTAAATATTAAAGTTATGAAAGCACATTTATTTTTTACGGTTGTTCTCGCAGTATTGCTGACCTCCCAGGGGATCTCGCAGGATCTTGAGTTGTGGGGACTAGCGCCCACGCCCGGTTACATCTACAAACTGGATGAACAGGATGGCAATAAAGAGATCGTCTACAGTATGAACGGTTCGGAGGGGAAAACTCCGAAAGGCAGCCTGCTGCAGGCATCGAATAAAAAATTGTATGGCATGACCAACAGAGGCGGAGCCAACGACATGGGCGTATTATTTGAGTATGATGTGGCCCGGCAAAGTTACACGGTGAAATACGATTTTGACGGTCCTCATGGTAAAAATCCGGAACTAGGTTCACTTATCCAGGCATCCAATGGTAAACTGTACGGGATGACGCCCGAAGGTGGCAGTAATGATAAGGGTGTGATATTTGAATATGACCTGACGCATGACACGCTGAAAAAATTATTGGATTTTCAGGACTCCATTGGCATAAAGCCTTTGGGTGATCTGTATCAGAGTGTGGGCACCGGTGACAGTATCATTTTTTACGGGCTGGCGTCGGAAGGCGGTGCAAACAATGGCGGAGTACTGTTTGAATACAACCTGACGGACAGCAGTTATCGTATCCTGGTAAATTTTGACGGTTATTATCCTTATCACAAAGAGGTGGGAAGGCATCCTTATGGCAGTGTGATCCAGGCTGACAACGGTAAAATATACGGCATGACCTTTACCGGAGGATTACATGATAACGGGGTGCTTTTTGAATATGATCCGGAAGGAGGTGTATATGCCAAAAAGTTTGACTTTTATAATGATTCTACCGGGAAAAGGCCTCATGGAGGCCTCATACAGGCGACGGACGGCAAGCTGTATGGCCTGACCGTTTATGGAGGTGCCGGCAACGGAGTTGTCTTTTCTTATGACATTGCCAAAGATACCATGGTCACAAGGCTGGTTTTGCAGGATGGCCTGGGATCCTATCCCCGGGGAAGCCTGTTGGAAGCCTCCAATGGGAAGATGTATGCCACCACCTACCTGGGTGCCTGCAGCTCGGGAGGAGTGTTTGACTTTGATCCCGTAACAGGAAGTTCATCCCGCAGGGCATGCGATGGCTATCCCACCGGCAATCTGATTGAAATAGAGGCCATCCCTGTTGAGACCTATGATACCCTTACCGTGACCAGCTGTGACAGCTATCTCTCTCCCAGCGGCAACCATGTATGGACGACAAGTGGTACCTACGCAGATACGATTCCCAATGTTGCCGGAGGAGACAGTATTATCACGATCAATTTAACGGTCAGTACAGTGGATATTTCTGTTTCACAGGACAACAATGTCCTGACGGCGAACGCAGAGGATGCCGTTTACCAGTGGCTTGATTGTGATAACGGCTACGCTCTTCTGGAGGGTGATACCAACCGGGTCTTTACAGCCCCTGCCGACGGTCATTATGCTGTGGCCGTAACCAGTGGGTCCTGTACTGACACATCCGACTGTTATGCTGTCAGCACGACCGGCATCCGTGGGAACGATGCGGATATGGATATCCAACTCTATCCCAACCCTGCAAAAGGAAATGCGATCCTGAAGATGGACCATATCAGGAACTGTCGGATTGCAGTATATAACATCATGGGAGAAAAAATATTTGATCTCAACGATATCACCACCACGGAGGTGATGTTGCCAATGGAAGACCTGCCGGCAGGGATCTATTTCGTGAAAGTACGTAATGAAGATCAGTGCAGAACGCTCAAACTGATCAGGCGCAGATAAAGGGGACAGGCAACCACCGCCTGGTTGGCTCCTTCGCCTCATTCATAAAAAAAACGTTCTCCCATAACCGTTTCCCCCGGTGCATGAAAGCCGGCAGTGCTGACTACCCTATCCATGTTGGTGCTGCCGGCTATCAGTATTTTGTCCGCCGGATGTCCCATTCGTGAAAGTTTCAATGCATGCGGGCATCAGGAGAGGCGTAGTAAATATACACATCCCTGGTCTCTCCTGCAATTTATTTTGTGCCTTCGGGGATTGGTTTATCTTTGTTGGAAGATACCCGTAACTCCACATTCCTGAAACCAGTTCCTATGAAATTCCTTTTTGTACTCGGTTTTATTACCCTCATGAGCCTGGATGCCGGGGCTCAGTGGCTGCATGTGACTGACGACCACAGGCGCCTGGTAAAAGATGACGGCTCCGTTTTCTTTTACATGGCCGACACCGGCTGGGAGCTCTTTCATCGTTGTACGAAGAAAGAATCGGAGATGTATCTGAAAGACCGTCATGACAAGGGATTCAACGTGATCCAGGCCGTGGCGCTGGCAGAACTGGATGGGCTGAATATCCCCAATGCTGAGGGGGAGAAGCCGCTGATCGACAACGATCCCCTCCGGCCCAATGAGGCTTATTTTGAGCATGTGGACTGGGTGATACAAAAAGCGGCTGAACTGGGGATCTACATGGCGGTGCTGCCGACCTGGGGGGATAAATGGAATAAAAGATGGGGGGAAGGCCCCGTGATCTTCGATACACCTGAAAAAGCCCGTGCCTACGGGAAATGGATCAGCAACAGGTATAAAGACCAGCCCAACATCATCTGGGTGCTGGGCGGAGACCGCAACCCTGAAAAGCCGTTGCATTTCGAGATCATCCGGGCCATGGCCAGAGGGCTGCAAGAGGGAGATGGCGGGAAGCATCTCATCACCTACCATCCCTCGGGCGGGGTCTCCTCATCGCAGTGGTTCCAAAAAGAGGAATGGCTGGATTTCAATATGGCCCAGACGGGACATATGAGACGGAACAATCCTGTATATGAGACCATCCTCCATGATTACTGTCTGACGCCGGTAAAGCCCTGTCTGGACGGAGAGCCGCAGTATGAGGACCTGCCGGCGGCTTTCAATAACAACGACGAAAGGTTTGTAGCCTTCGATGCGCGTCAGGCTGCTTACTGGTCGGTGCTGGCGGGAGCGCTCGGACATACTTATGGTAACAACAACATCTGGCAGATGTATGCTCCGGGAAGATATCCGCAGGTATATGCCCGCATCTACTGGTATTATGCCATTCATCAGCCCGGTGCCCTGCAGATGGGTTTCATGCGGAAACTCTTTGAGTCACGCCCTTTTCTGGAGATGGTTCCCGATCAGGGAGTATTGGCGCAGGTATACGGACAGGATGATCACAGCATACGGGCGGCCCGCGGGGCTGACAGCTCTTTCGTGATCGTTTATACCCCTTATGGTGATCCGGTTCACCTGAGGCTGAAAAAGCTTGCCGCCGACACCTTGAAAGGCTACTGGTACAACCCGCGGGAAGGGTACAGCGAGCCGGTATTCTCCGTTGTGAACACCCGTAAAACGAAAGCTTTTGTTCCACCTTCCAGCGGCCCCCGCACCGACTGGGTGCTGATACTGGATGATGCCGGGAAAAACTACCCCGATCCGGGAATACTGAAACCGCAACTGTACGAAGATCTTAAATAAAAGATGCTCCCTCCGGGCGGAAAAGAAAACCGGCTATGGTGGTTGATGTAAAAAAAACAGGATCATTTTTCCCCCTTGTGCTGGCACTTGTTGTCTTTTCATATTGTCTAAAGACAAATGCCGGTCCGCTTCTGCATCATTATTATTTATCACCCCATGGGAACGATGCTGATCCTGGAACCAGGGAGAAACCCCTTGTGTCGGTGATGTCGGCCCTCGCCCGGTTGCAGGCGGGAGATACCCTTACTTTTCTGGATGGCGTTTACAGGATTGACAAAGAGATCATCATCCGTTGCCGGGGGACAAAGGACAGAAAAATTGTGATCGGGGGAGAACCCGGCGGATCTGCGGTGATCGATGCGGAAAAAGTACCGGGCCTCTCCGATAAGGATTACCCGTGGACACGGGGGGTGATCCAGATCGAGGAAGCAGCATACCTGACCCTGCGTGGTCTCACCGTGATCAACGCTCATATGGCTGCCATCAACATCACGCGGAGTGACCATATTGATATTATCAACTGTG
>WFRO01000439.1 GCA_015486475.1 Bacteroidales bacterium | reverse complement strand
TCTGCGTTTTTACTTCAGATATGTGGCCGGCATCCGGGAGGCCGATGAGATCACCGAGGATGTGGACCATGCGCTTTTCGGACAGCTGATCCACAGGGCCCTGGAGATCCTGTATGATCCGGCCGGCTCACGCGTGCCGCCGGGTGGGGTGGTCACTGCGGAGGTGCTGAAAGAGATGAAGGAACGGCACCTGGAGGAGGCGGTGGACATCGCCATGCGGGATGTGCTCTCCGGAGGGGATGGCCGGCGGGAGATACCCGTCGCACCCCTGCACAGGATCATCCGCTCGAGGGTGGTGAACTATGTGAAGAAAGTCGTGGATTATGACCGGCAGCTGGTGCCCCTGACGATACTGGGCGTGGAGAGGGAAGTGTGTGACCGCATCCCCGTGACCGTCGGGGGGAATACTGTGGCTGTCAAGCTGTGCGGTAAGATCGACCGGGTGGACCGGACGGCCGCAGGCGTGCGGGTGATCGACTACAAGACCGGCGGCAGGGGCGCAGAGAAGCTGAGCTTCGGGAGCCTGGACGAGCTTTTTGACCGGCAGCGCAGCACCCGCAAAAAAGAGATCTTCCAGGTGCTGATGTACGCCATGATGTATCCCGGGGACGATCCTCCCGCCACGGTGCTCTATTTTCTGAAGGATATGTTCGGCACGGAAGCCCTGCAACAGGTGCGGAAAGGCAGCGGCAGAGCCAAAGAGATCTATCATTTCGACCGGCAGGAAAAGCAGTACTTCCGCGAACGTATCACCGGCCTGGTGGAAGAGATCTTCGATCCTTCAGTGCCCTTTGATATGACCTCCCGCGAAGAGAACTGCCGCTACTGCCCCTTCAGGGAGATCTGTGAGAAGGAATGAGGATAGGAGTGTGGAGTACTTGGAGTGTGGAGTACTTAGAGTTTGGAGTGTGGAGTTAAAGGTTAACTCATCAACTCCTTCGAGCATCGCCAATCGAGCTTCAACCTTCAATTTGCTTCCTCAGAATTTATGTTTATTTTTGAGACACAGCAAACCGGTTTTCCATGCGATCTGACTACCATCATTATAAGGTAGAGATAAAAAAACTGAAATTTACGAGCCCTGAAGGGCAGGTCCTTCCCAATACGGCCATCATCACTTTTTACGATGACGAGGATGCGAACATGGGTGTGGAACTGCTGGGCTATCGTGAGACCGGCGAATGGTACGACCTGATAGACGCCGGGGAGCCGCTCCTGATGGACCATTGTTATGTGCGGGATTTTTCCCTTTCAGACTACCGGAATGCCAAAGGCCTGGAGAAAAGATCGCGGGTTGTCATCCCCCGTTTTTCCGCCCGGAATGCTTTTTTTGAGGCAAAGCTCCTCAATGACTTTTCATTCGCCGACTTCACCGACGGGAATGTGGACCTGGAGTTCACCCATTTCGGTGCCGGCCCTGTCTCTTTCAACTCTTCCCGTTTTGGCGATGGCAACCCTGTCTTTAACAATATGCTTTTCAGGGATGGCAATGTGGATTTCGGCAATGTGACCTTCGGGACGGGTACCAAAGGGTTCAAGAACTCCATCTACCTGGATGGCAAGAAAGATTTTCAGTACTGTAATTTTGGCGACGGGGAGGTGAGCTTTAACAATACCGAGTTCAACCACGGGGAGCTCTCCTTCATCAATGCCGTCTTCGGGACAGGCAATGTCAGTTTCAAGATCTGCCGCATTACCGGGGGTAAGGTGGTGTTCCACTATGCCCGTTTCGGCAAGGGGAACATCAGCTTTGAGAGGGTGGAGTTCGGGGATGCGCGGGTTGACCTGCGGGCCGTGGAATTTGGTGAGGGAAGGGTCAATTTCAACCGGTCGCTGTTCGGTGACGGCGAGCTGACCTTCGAGGGGAGCGAGCTGCCCCACGGGCGCTTTTATTTCAAGCGGGTGGTCATGGGCAAGGGATCGGTGAGCTTTGATCTGGCCGGATTTAACGATACGGAGCTGTTTTTCGAGAAGACCGATTTCGGCCGGCGGGATGTCTCTTTTGCCGGAGGTACTTTCCGTCATCTCTCCCTGCAGTCGTGTCATCTGGACCATTATTTCGACCTGCGGGTGAAGTCCTGCGAATACCTGGATCTTTCCGACACGGTGGTGCGCGATATCGTCGACCTGCAGCCTTACGACCAGGATGTGGAGATCGGGGTCTGCAATATCTCCGGCATGCGCCTGCTCGGCCGTCTTTATCTCAGCTGGGAGGAGAACAGGGTTGAGGAGATGATCACCCGCCAGGAGAGCGGATTCCACACCAAATCCGAACAGTTCAGGATCCTCAAGGAGAATTTCAGCGTCACCGGACAGTATACCGATGAAGACAAAGCCTATGTCTGTTTTAAAAGATATGAAGCGCTGGCCGAGCTGGAAAAACAGAAAAAGAAAGGTTTTCTCCCGGCCCTCAACGGCCGTATCCAGTATGCTTTTAAATGGCTGGTGTTTGATAAGATCGGCCTTTACGCCACCGACCCTGTGCGGGTGTTGATATCGATGGTCTTTGCTTATCTGTTCTTTACGGTCATCTATCTGCTGCTGCCCTTGTTGTTCAATACCCGCATTGTATCCTCGCTGGGGGATCCCGATCACCTTTCGACGGCAGCGGTGGCTTTTTACCACAGTGCCATTACCTTCCTGACGATCGGCTACGGCGACTATTATCCTTCCGGCATGATCCGCTGGGTCTCGGGTGTGGAAGGGTTCGTGGGACTTTTTATGATGTCCTATTTCACCGTTGCCTTTGTGCGGAAGATCCTCCGGTGAGAATATTTTTATATTTTTAACGGCCATAAACCTACAACCTCCTTTTCATGTACATCCCACTGCTGGTGGTCTTTTATCTCTTCTTCCCGGCCCTGATCATTTATGCCACGCGGAAAAACAGCATCGTGGAAAAGATCGGTGCGGTGGTGATCGCCTATGCCTTGGGACTGCTCATTGGTAACACCGGGGTTTTCCCGCAGATATCGGAAGCATATCATAATCTCCTTCAGGGACGTGTGGCCATGCCTGCCGATGAGGCGGTCCGTTTGCTCGAACAGGGACAGATCACGGCCGGCGACCTGCTGCGCAACCGCATCGCCACGGTGCAGGATATGATCACCACGATCGCCATTCCCCTGGCCATCCCGCTGCTTCTTTTTTCGCTTAACGTACGGAAATGGTTCCGTCTGGCAGGCACTACTTTTCTCTCCCTGATTCTGGCCCTGATCTCTGTGGTGGTGGTGGTCTTTGCCGGCTATTATATCTTCCGGGGCAGGATCCCCGGGCTGGGCAAGATCGCCGGCATGCTCATCGGCATTTACTCAGGCGGGACCCCCAACCTGGCCTCTATCAAGGAAGCCCTCAATGTGAATCCCGACATCTTCATCATGACCCATACGGCCGACCTGGTGATAGGGGCTATCACGCTGCTTTTCCTGATGACGGTGGCCCAGCGGTTCTTCCTGTTGTTCCTCCCGCCCTTCCGTAACCCCCACAGTGCCGGCGAGACTGAACGCCTGGCACGGGAGGCGGCCGAGATGGATGATTTCTCCGGGATCTTTACGAAAGAGAACTTCGTACCCCTGC
>WFRO01000438.1 GCA_015486475.1 Bacteroidales bacterium | reverse complement strand
CTGCACGGCCCTGATCCAATACCATAGGCAGGTCCTTTGGCCAGTACTGGTATTTCTTGTTGTCCGTGAAGTTGAGACCGTAGCGGAGCTCCATGGTCAGCCATTTGGCCACATCATACTCCAGGTTCATCCGGCCCCTGAAATAGTTGCTCACCGGTTCTGAGACATACTCGTTCACAAAGGTCAGGGGGTTGGGGGTTTCCAACTCTGCAGGATCAGTGTAGTCATTATCTTCCGTATAATCATCCACGATAGGCGATTTGGAGAGCATCCAGTTGATGGCGCTGTAGGTCACGTTCGCTGCATCGCCGGCTGTGGAAGTACCCTGCCCGGAGGCATGGGAAAAAGAGACCGACAGGTTGTACCGCAGCTTTTTGGTCACATCCCAGTTGTACTTGCCGTTGAAATTGTACCGGTCCAGGGAGGAGTTCAGCACTACCCCCTCGGCCAGAGCCGTGCCAAAAGACAAGTAGTAATGGGCGTTATCCGTAGAGCCGGTCATAGCCAGGTTGTAGTTCTGGGAGAGGGCGTTTCTCAGTACGACATCCTGCCAAACGTATCCTTCCACATCCTGGGGCAGCGGAGCGTTGATACCGTCATAGGGAAGTTGAGGTACTTCGCCGCTTTCCTGTGTGGCGACAAGCTCAAACTCGTTCCGGTACTCCGCGAACTCGCGGGGCGTGAGCACATCTATCTTTTTGGCGGTTTTCGACAGGGTCAGGGAAGAGCTGAAGGTGACCTCCGTTTTCCCGTTCTTTTTCCCGCCTTTGGTCGTGATCAGCACCACTCCGTTGGCGCCCCGCGACCCGTAGATGGCTGTGGCCGAAGCATCTTTCAGGATCTCTATGGAGGCAATATCGTTGGGATCGATACCTACCAGCGGGCTGTAGCTCTTGTTGATCTCGGAGCCCATGGCATCCGGCGTGTTGATGTTGATATCCATGGGGATCCCGTCAATGACATACAACGGTTGGTTGGAGACGCTGATCGAGTTGATCCCGCGGATCCGTACGTTGATGTTGGCGCCGGGCTCGGCCGAAGCGGTCGAGACGGTCACGCCGCCGGCACGGCCCTGCAGCAATTGGTCAAGCGTCGAGGTGGGAGGATTGTTCGTCTCCAGCTTGACCGACGACACACTGCCCGTCAGATCACTCTTCTTGATCTTGCCGTAACTGTATACGATCACCTCCTCCAGACCGGTCGTTTGCTCCTGTAAGGTGATGTTCAGGACCGTACGGCCGTTCAGCTTAACGGTCTGTTTCTCATATCCTACGAAGGAAAATGTCAGGGATGTTTTCTCAGGGTCTTCCACCTGGAGGGTGTAGGTGCCGTCCCCATTGGTGATCGTCCCTTTGTTCGTCCCCGAGATGAGAACGTTCACGCCCGGCAGGGGCTTCCCCTGCGGGTCTGTTACTTTCCCTGTCACTTTCGTTTGTGCAAAGATCATCGTCGGCAGCAGCAGGGAATAAACGATACTTAACAGTATTCTTTTCATGGATCTTGGTTTTACGGGTTAGGTTCTGGCAGGATCATTTCCATTGCACCGTATCGGTGACGGACATTTCATCCACGGCACCTTTTGCGGTACATTTTACAAGGTAAAAGGTGTCGGTGGCGGGATAGTGCACGGTGACCTGCATACCGGTGGCAGTGCTGTCGATACCTGTGTCCCAGGTGAAGGACAGCGCATTGTGGGCTGCGGCCGTAAGAACGGCCACGTTCCGGGCAGAATCAGGCGGGCTCGTAATGATATAGACCCGCAGGTTTTTGACGGAAAGATCTTCCTCTTCGCTGCATGACCATATTAAAAATACGGCCAGCACCAGCGAAAGGACCAGGAGTGGTTTTTTCATGATAAAAGGGTTTGATACGATTTTACCTCAAAAATAATCATGGGGAAAACCACTTACCCTATAAAATAATGCACAAATTCTTTGATTTTGTGCCAGAAAGGACTTTTTGTATGATTCCGGGTTCCCGGCAGGGACCTGATCAAAGATCCGTCTCCTCAGATCCGGATGATTGTGCCACGCGGGAGGGATTCTCGCCGAACTCTTTTTTGAAGCAGAGCGTGAAATAGTTGGGGTCGGAAAAGCCGACCATATACGTGACCTCCGACACCCGGCTCCCTTGCTCTTTCAGCAGCTCATAAGCCTTCTTCAGCCGGATGGTCTT
>WFRO01000437.1 GCA_015486475.1 Bacteroidales bacterium | reverse complement strand
GCACGGGCGTGCGGGGTGCTGCCCGGGGGGCTGCTGCGGGAGCGGCCATAGGGGCCATCACCGGGGATGCCGGCGAGGGAGCGGCCGTAGGCGCTGTTACCGGAGCCATGGCCGGCAGGCGGGCACGCAAGAACAAGACCCAGGCCCAGGCGCAACAAAGCCAACAGGCTGCTTCCAACAAAGAAAAAGAGCTGATCAATAATTTCAAAAAAGCCTTCTCTGCCTGCATAGAAGCAAAAGGATATACGGTAAAATAACGTTCCGGTGTCTCCCCTGCTGCAAAAAACACTCCTGCGGGTACTGATGGTAATATCCCTGCTGTCGGTAGGGTTTCATGTCTGTGCCCAGGAGCAGGAAAAAAAAGCGCATCCTTTCAAAGACACCCTCGACGGCGCCTTTGACATAAGCAATTACCTGTTCAACCTCCACGGTTTTCTGCCCGTCATCTCCCCCATCACCGAACCGGCCGTAGGCTATGGTGGTGCCGGGGCAGGACTGTTCTTCATCCCCAAAAAAGACAAGGGAGATCACAGGTTCCGCTTCCCCGACATTGTCGCAGCAGGAGGAGGATACACACAAAACAAAACCTGGTTCGCCGGCGGCGGGTATTTCGGTTTCTGGAAAGATGATCATATCCGTTACCGCGGCGTCGGAGGCTATGGGGATGTTAACCTGAAATATTATGGCCTGGGCGATGGTTTTCTCGACGACAATCCCGTCGAATTCACTATAAAGGCTTTCGGCCTCGTGCAGCAGGCGATCTTCCGCATCGGCGACAGCCCCTTCATGCTGGGAGGGAAATACATCTTTACCAAAACAAATGTCTCAGGAAACATCCTCCCCTGGGTGGATCCCCGTGATATTGATCTCACGAACAGCGGACTGGGTCTCATCGGAGAGTTCGAGAATTATAACAATATCCTCTCCCCCACAAAAGGAGTCCGTATCAACTTAACCTACAACCAATTTCTGGAGTTTCTGGGCAGTGATCGCAACTTCGGGAAGGTGACCACATTCTTGCACTATTACCAGCCGGTATATGTCAACCGCTGGATAGCAGGACTGCGGATGGAGTACCAGACGATCACGGGAGATCCTCCGTTCTATGCCTATCCTTTTATCTATTTGCGCGGGATCCCCGTCATGCGCTATCAGGGAAGACACACTTTCCTTACCGAGACCGAACAACTGGTGATGGTCACCCGCCGCTGGGGTCTGACAGCCTTTGGCGGTTATGGCCACACATTCAACAAAGACTCCGAAGGTTCCCCCGCCTGGAACGCCGGCGGAGGGTTCCGTTACCTCATCGCCCGCCTGCTGGGCATGAAGATGGGAATAGACGTGGCCCGGGGACCGGAAGACTGGGCCGTTTATATTATAGTCGGCAGCGCCTGGCTTAAATAAATCAACCTTTTTTACACCCTTAACAGATTTTACTATCTTTATTGCAGGTATTTAAATTACTACATTTGTCCACTGTAAAAGAAGAAAAATGAAAAAGATCCTATTGCTTTTCATGGTAATGTTCACTGTACAGACTGCTTATTCGCAGGTGCTTATGACCCTTATCTTCGGAGACTTGCTCAACTCCGACGAACTGGAATTCGGTCTGGAAGGCGGAGGGAACTTCTCGGCGATCTCAGGTCTGGAAACAAAGAAATATTTTAGCGACTGGAACCTCGGTTTTTATTTCGACATCCTTCTGAAAAAAAATAAACCCTGGTACATCAACACAGGTGTGCTCGTAAAATCGCGTGTCGGGGCCGGCAAGCTCACGGAAAACGACCTGGCCCTTCTGGCGGATACTGTCTGGAACACTCCCGGCACCTATAACCAGAAGATCAACTATTTCCTGGTGCCCATACAGATCAAGTACAGAAAAAAACATTTTTACGGTGAAGGGGGCCTTATGGCAGGATTGATGTACAAAGCCTGGGTGGAATACAATTCGGACCTTCCCGGGTATACTTCGGTCATAAAAGATTTTAATAAAGAGATGGTCAACCGTATTGATATAGGGGCTATGGTTGGTACGGGTTACCGCTTCAAAGGACGTACAGGATGGACCGTGGGTGTAAGATATTATCAGGGATTCGTAGATGTATACAAGGATATACCGAAAACAAAGAACCGCTCTTTCTTCCTGAAAGTGGACATCCCCATAGGACGCGGACCAAAAGCCCAGGCCAAACAGGCGGCCCGGAAAAAGGAAAAAGAAGCCAAAAAAGCAACCAAAGAAAAACAACAGGAAAAATAATTTACCTATTCATTCAAACACAGATCAACTTTAATACCAATGCTTATGAAGATCAGTAAGAATATTTTTGTACTTATACTTTTTGCAGCCGTATTATTTCCCGGCACACTGAAGGCCCAATACTCTTCCAAAAGAGTAAAGAGTGCGTATCAGGCATATACCGACAGCCTGAAGAACCTGGACTACGACAGGGTCTTCCCCTTCTGGGGGCACAAAGCCTATAAAAAAGGGTTTGATATTCCCTATCCGCTGGGTTTTATGGCCAACTATTTTTGGGTGAATCAGGGGATCCTCATAGATAATTTCCAGTTGGGATTCGACAATGCAGCCGGCGGTCCTTTTGATTTCCCCCTGCAGGAACTTTCTGACAGTATTCTTGATTTCGGGAATAACTCAAACAAATCCTGGTCCTTGAACATCCGGCCGGATATCTGGCTGTTCCCTTTCATTGACGTGTATGGTATTTTTGGTTATGGCCGGTCTGATACCAAAATTGAGGTGAACGCCTTTCAATACACGGACAATCCCATTCGTTTTACTTCGATTGTGGACCAGGCGATCTACACCTATGGTGTCGGGCTCCTGTTGGCCGGCGGAGTGGGACCGATATGGGTCTCTATGGACAACAACATCACATGGAACAAACCTGAACTGCTGGAAGATGCTACCAGGGCCTGGGTGATGGGGCTACGTATGGGCAAGCTGTTCAAGTTCAGGAACAAGCCCCAAAGCAACATCTCTTTCTGGATCGGAACCATGTTCCTTAATATGCAATCCAGGACCGTAGGGAACATCGCCCTCAGGGATGCCATCCCCGATTTTGATGAATCCAAACAACAGCTCATTAATGACCTGGAGGAGAAAAAAGGTGAAACGGGGATCATCGGTGACAAGCTTATCGACAATCTCATCACGATCATTGAAGACAGAAATGGAGAGTCGCTGATCACCTATGCTATGGACAAACAAACCAAACAGCACTGGAACGGTCTGGTCGGGATGCAATACCAGCTCAACAAGACCTGGCAGTTGCGGGCCGAAGGGGGAGTGGTCGGTGACAGAAAATCTTTCCTGCTCTCGCTCAACTACCGTTTCCTGGGCTTCAAAAAGAACAAAAGAACACCGAACTAAGCCGGTCAGGTCTATGACCAAAAAAACAGCTTCTTCTTCCGGAAGCTGTTTTTTTATTTCCATACCCCGGCATTTTCGTATTTTTGAAAAAGAGCTATATGGAAAAAAGTGATAAATATATCCGGGGCCTGATCCGTCAGGGCGAGCACCAGCGGCTGGACTTCAAGTATGCCATCACCGACAGCCGCAAGATCGCCCGCTCCCTGGTGGCCTTTGCCAACAGTGAGGGCGGCACCCTGCTTATCGGTGTCAGGGACAATGGCAGCCTCGCAGGCGTGCGCTCGGAAGAGGAGATCTACATGATCGAAACCGCTGCCATCCTCTGGTGCCGGCCCGAGGTGTCCTTTACCACGCAGGTGCACGAGGTGGACAGCACCACCATCGTGGAAGTGATCGTTCCTCCCTCTGAAAAGCGGCCTTACCTGGCCCCCGACGACCACGACCGGTGGCATGCCTATGTGCGTGTGGGGGACAGGAACCGCATCGCCAACAGGGTGCTGACACGCTCATGGAAACGCAAAACACGCAAACGCGGCACCTGGGTGGAATATACAAAGGCAGAGAAGATCCTCCTGGACTATCTCTCAGACCATGATATGATCAGCCAGTCCACCTTCCGGAAGATCGCCCGCATCCCCTACCCTACAGCAGGGAACATCCTGGTAAACTTCCTCGCCTGGGAGATCATCGAACCGGTATTCACCGACCAGGGGATAAGATACAGGTTAGTGGTTCGTGGTTCGTAGTTCGTGGTTACCTACCAACTACCAACTACCAACCACCAACTAAAATCTTTCCAGCTTACTGAAGAAGAAATCGCTTTCGATAACGGCGTTCTCATCGCTGTCGGAGCCGTGTACGGCATTGGCCTGCAGGGAGCGGGCATATTTTTTCCGGATGGTGCCCTCATCGGCTTTGGCAGGGTCGGTGGCGCCGATAAGCTTGCGGAAATTCTCCACCGCATTCTCCTTCTCCAGCAGCATACCTACCACCGGGCCTGAGGTAATGAATTCCACCAGGTCATTGTAAAAAGGACGTTCGCGGTGCACCGCATAGAACTGCTGCGCCTGCTCACGGGTGAGACGTACCATCTTCAGCGCCGCAATGCGGAACCCCGCTTCATTGATCATCGAAAGGATGGGTCCGGTATAATTGTCCTGCACCGCATAGGGCTTGATCATTGAGAAAGTAATATTTCCAGCCATATCTTTTAATTTTTGCCAAAGATAGGAACAATTGAATAAACCCGGAAACTTCGGTGGTATTCTGCTGCCTGTAATTATTCTTCGTATTTCGTAAAAATACGAAGGGTCTTAGTCAACTGTAGGTTTCAGAAAAATCTCTCAATGCAATAAGACCACTTGGAAAAGCGATCACATTTTATTTTTCTATTGCTGATTTTGGGATTATCTTTGCAGGTCAGATCATTGACCGGAATATTTTGATCCCTGCCACCGCCATATCGACCCTGAAAGGACTGCTGGACCGTCACGACCGCTTTGTCCTGCTGAGCCATGTCAACCCCGACGGTGACAGCATCGGCTCCTCCCTGGCCTTGTATAATTACCTGCATGATCCGGGCAGGGAGGTCACGGTGATCACGCCCAACGATCTGCCGGCCTTTTTGAAATGGCTGCCCGGTGCCGAAGATATCATCGTAGGAAAATACAAACCTGAAGAGGCGGCCTCCCGCATCGCCGCGGCAGAAGTGTTCTTCTTCCTCGACTTCAACGAGCCGGGACGGCTGAAAAAGCTGGAATCCACCGTCAACGGCAACAGGGATGCCTACCGTGTTCTCATCGATCATCATCCTTCGCCGGTCATCGAAGCCGGCCTTGTGATCTCCGACACCTCTGTCAGCTCCACGGCAGAGCTTCTTTACAGCGTACTGAAGTCGCTGGATGCCACCAGTATCCTGCGTTCCCCGGTAGCGGTCAACCTGTATGCCGGGATCATGACCGATACCGGCTGCTTCCGTTACAATGCCAGCCATTCCGCCACCTGGGAGGCCGTGGCCGACCTGATGCGCGCCGGCATCGACATCAACGACATCTACAGCCGCATCTACGACAACTACAGCGAACACCGCATGCGCCTGATGGGCTTTGCCCTGGATAAAAAAATGGTGATCCTCCCGGAAAAACATACGGGATATATCTGGCTGACACGGGAAGAGCTGGAGCGATACGGCTATGTGCCCGGCGATACCGAAGGGTTCGTCAACCTGCCCCTCTCCGTAGAAAATATCCGTTTCTCAGCTCTTTTCCTGGAACTGGGGGATAAGATCAAGATCTCTTTCCGCAGCAAGGGAACTTTTGCCGTTAACAGGTTCTCTTCCGCATATTTTAACGGTGGCGGGCACCACAATGCCGCCGGGGGAGAATGTACCATGACCATGGAAGAGACCCTGAAGAAATTCGAATCACTCCTGGAGGATTATGCCCATGAGATCTGAAAAAATACCGGCGATCTGCATGTCTCTGATCTTTCTGGCCTCTCTCTCCTGCAACCCCGGCAGGCAACAAAAGGAGAACACTCCCCGGAAGCAGCAGGTAAATGAGGAGACGCTCGTACACACCAACCGCTACCTGGTCGAAAAAGACGATGAACGCATCCAACGGTTTATTGAGCGCCGGGGATGGAAGATGACCCGTAGCAATACCGGTCTGTGGTATCAGATCTATGCGCATGGCTCAGGACCCAAAGTCACCCGGGGGAAAAAGGTAACGATCAGTTATACGGTCCACCTGCTAGACGGCACGCTCTGTTATTCTTCCGCAGATAAAGGCCCCAAAACCTTTATCGCCGGGCATGGCAGTGTGGAGCGGGGCCTGGAAGAAGGCATCCTTCTGATGCGCCAGGGCGACAAAGCCCGTCTCATCCTGCCACCCTTCCTGGCTTACGGCGTCCCCGGCGACCGCAAGATGATCCCGCCCCGCTCGGTGATCGTATATGATATCGAAATTCTGAAAGTTGAATAATTGGCAGGATATTTGTTATGGCACTAATACCAACAAAAACGACAAATATGCGGAGACCTTACCTCTTTTTTCTTTTGCTGGTGACAGCAACCATGACCGGGGGATGTATAAAAACACCCGATTATGAAGCCCAGGAACAAAAAGCCATCCAGGAGTTCCTGGCTACCAACAACATTACCACCCCTCCCACGGAAAGCGGCCTGTACTACCTCGAAAAAACAGAAGGGACCGGACTGCAACCGATGGACAGCGATACGGTAAGCATTAACTATATCGCATCCAGACTGAACGGACTGGTGTTTGATACGAACATAGAAGATGTGGCTAAGGAACACGGCCTGTTTGATCCCCAGCGGGATTATGGGCCTTTTGTATTCGTCAAAGGGTCGGGGGAGGCCATCGAAGGTATTGATGAGGGAGTGGGGTACATGAAAGAAGGAGGAGAAGCCATCCTGATCATTCCTTCCGATCTGGCCTATCACGATTACCAGAGCCTCGTGTTCTATATGGAACTGGTGGAAGTCAAACACGATACGACATCTGCTCGCTGATCCGGTCTGACACTCCCGCTCAGGAGTGTTTTTTATCCGATTTACCGGATTTCTTCAGTATACGATCGCCATCCTGTAACATTTGCAGGATAATTTCGTTCTTTGATTATGAAAATTCTATTAATACCAAACTTAAATCTTTAATTATGAATAAGAAAGTGTTTTTTAATGTAACTCTCGGGGTTGCCGTTGCAGGTATGTTACTGCTCTCAGGCTGTGGAAAAGACAACAGTAACCCTGACAATAATTTTACTTATAACGACAACACCTATGATCTTACGCAGGGGCTGATCATGAATGACACCATAGTTGACGGAGTGTATGCCCATTTTGTCATCCTGCTGTCGGATGGTTTTACGCCTTATTGGCATACCAATAATGGACTGAACTACCTCGATTCCATCAAGGGAAAAGGGGAAGCTGTGATGTATTATCTGTTCAGCGACGGCCCCGGAGGTCCTGCTGACGGCAGCTACAGCCATCTCCCCAATGACAAATCTTTCTCTGATGTTCCGGAACTTTTCACATGGGCCTCCGGAAAGATCTTTATCGACTATTCCGAATCGGACGAGGGCCATGTAGGCGATAAATACGACATGGTTGACGGTGTGATCCAGGTCAGGAATACCGGCACCCATAAATACGAATTCAAACTGGATGTCACCAGTGAAGAACAAAAGAAACTAAAGGCCTATGCCAACATGGAGCTGACACCCATCGTCATCGAAAATAAAAAATCTCTTAACCTCAACTCCCTGATCAAATAAGAAAGAACTTCTGAAATAAAACGCCGTGATCTGCGGCGTTTTTACTTTCGGAAGCAGAAGCCGAATGAACCTTCATAAAAATATCATCACACAGGTAGTATGAAACTGTGGTTCTTCATCTGCAGAGAAACATTTAACCATTTATTGCGTTAACTAACTTATACAGATTCTATTTTTCTTAAACTTAAATCGATTATTATGAACAAAAAAGTATTTTTTAATGTTTTCCTGGGGATCGTAGCAGCCGGGATGTTCCTGCTCACAGGATGCGGGAAAGAGGAGAAAACCCCGGACAGCACCTTTACCTATGACGGGAAAACCTATGATCTCTCGCATGGGCTTATCATGAATGATACGGTGGTCAGCGGACAGATCTATCTTCATCTTGTCGCCTTTTTCTCCGACGGTCTCACAATACACAGTCACACTTATGAGGGTAAAGAATATCTCGATTCGATTTCCGGGGACGGAGATGCTATGGTACTATACATGGTAAGCGACGGTCCTGACGGTCCTGCTGACGGAACCTATAACTATTCAAGTAATGTTCCTGCAAAAGGTGTACCGCAGATCTTCACCTGGGAGGGCTCATTCTTTCTTGGGGTCAATGGATCGGATGAGGAAGACGGGGAAGATTATGATATGACCGGAGGAACCATCAAGGTAAAAAATACCGGTACGAACCAGTATGAATTCGACCTTAACGCCACCTCTGATGAACAAAAGGAAATAACGGCTTATGTCAATCTTAAGCTTACCCCTATGTTGTTCGATAACAAGAAAAAATCTGTCAATCTAAATTTCCTGACCCGGTAAAGGATCGCTTTTTAAAAAAGAAAAACGCCGCGATATGCGGCGTTTTTTCTTTGGGGAGGAAGAAGGATATGCTAGAGCTTCAATGGCTTCATCTTTTTGAAGGGGGTCAGCCCCACTCCTTCAGCCGCTGTGCGGTATGCTTTCCATTCATGGTCCAGGAAGTGCTGAATACGTTGCACCGTACGAGTAATAAGCTCGTCCGACTGCTTCAGCACCAGTTTCTGGGTCGCATTGAGCGGTTCTATTTCATACATCACGGAATAAAGCCCCCGCATTTGCGCTGTCACAAGATGCGGGTTCCGGAAGATACCCTGCACATTCTCATCCGGGAAAAGAATGCTCTTGATGGCCTTCAGCGAATCGGAGGTCACCCTGGCTGTTTTCCGGAATGCTTTGTAAGCAGAATCTTTCTTATCAGCATTCATTTTCTTTACCTCCTGCATGATCTTCTCACACGACCGGATATTGTCCACGGCATCTGCCAGCACCTCCATTTTCTTCATCACCGGCTCATACAGCTTGCGGTTGGCCACGATCACCTGCGGGTCAATGTTCAGACGGGGATCCCCTTTGACGGTGATCATCGTCGAGTCCTTCTGTTTCTCATAGGAAAATACCAGTTTGTAGGTTCCCGGCAGCACATAACCTCCGCCGCCACGCTGACTCCCCGGCCGCTGACGGCGGGGAGATCCGGGAAAACGGTAACCTTTCCTGTCGAGGAACCAGTGGAGACGGTTAACCCCGCTTGTGGGGGTATCCGTCAGGGTACGTACCGTATCGCCCTGACTGTTGATCACCCACACTTTCACTTTCTTCTCCTTTTTCTTATCTCCTTCTGATTTCTTCTCAGGATTACCCTCTTTTACGACATAGGTGATCATCGCTCCGGGCATCCTGTTCTCCCCGGAGAAATAAGTATCTCCGCCGCTGAAATAGCCGGGTGGACTTTTACGGCTCACCTCCCACGCTTCCGGCGGATCGAAGACATGCAGCGGCCGGTCCAGCAGGGAGGTACCGTCATGGGCGAGGGCCCGCAGCGGACGGATATCGTCCAGGATCCATACGGCCCGGCCAAAGGTTCCGACCACCAGGTCGGCCTCGCGCGGCTGAATGGCCAGGTCCATGGTGGAAACACCGGCAGGATACCCCTCGGTCCAGTGGGTCCAGCTCTTGCCGGCATCCAGGCTCACATACAAGCCGTTCTCGGTGCCCAGGAACATCAGCTTCGGCTCCACCGGGTCCTGTATAAAAGAAAGCACATAATTGCTCACATCCTCTCCGTCCACCATGCGCTCCCAGCTCTTGCCATAATTTGTTGTATGGTACATGTAAGGCGTGAAGTCATTGCGCCGGTAGTTGTTGATCACCACAAAAGCCTCGCCGGCATGATAGGTGGAAGCCCTTATCTGGGGTATCCAGCTGCCCTGCGGCACATCCTTCAGTTTAGGCGAGAGGTTGGTCCAGCTCTTGCCGCCATCGCGGGTGAGCTGCAGGTTACCGTCGTCGGTGCCCACCCAGATCACACCCTTCTCCAGCGGACTGGGGGCAATGGCGATGATGGTCTCAAAATTCTCCGCCCCTGTCACATCATAAGTAAGTCCGCCACTCTGTAGCTGTTTTAATTTGGAAGTATCCCCGGTGGTCAGGTCCGGGGAGATCAGCTCCCAGGTATTGCCATGATCGGGACTTTTGAACAGGTACTGACTGCCGAAATAGATGGTGTTCTTATAAAAAGGATCGGCCGCAATGGCAGCGTTCCAGTTGAAACGCAGGGTCTTCCCTTCCGGATGCACCGGACGGACGCTCCGGGTGTAGCCGGTCTCCAGATCGACACGGCCCACATACCCCTGCTGGCTC
>WFRO01000436.1 GCA_015486475.1 Bacteroidales bacterium | reverse complement strand
TGAGAAGATCCTACAAGCCTTGATGCAGCTCTTCGCCATCATTGCCAGGCCCGAGAGCAACACCCAGGACCGTCGCAGTGTGGCAGAATCTTTTCTGAAGCGGGAACTGAACCAGGAACTGGTCAACGAGTATATCAAGATCTTTGATCACTACTACCTGGAGCAACAGGAAAAGCAGAAGAAAGCCGAGAAAAAGCTAAAAAAAGAACATCAGCGTATCTCTTCCATTTCTGTGCGGGTGCTCAGGATCTGTAATGAGATCAATGAAGAGCTCACCCAGCAACAGAAGGTGATCGTTCTTTTCCAACTGCTCGAGTTTGCCCGTTCGGACGGAGACACTGTTACTGAACAGGAACTGGAATTCATCCGGACGGTAGCCGACAGCTTCATGTTCCCGGACGATGAGTTTGAAGAGATGCAGCGTTTTGTGCTGAACGCTCCGGAGGCTCTTCCCGACACCCATAACCTGTTGACCATCTCCAGTGAAGAGAGTAACAAGTGTAAGGAATGCAGGCACATCCAGCGTGACGGCACCACGGGACTGATCATCATCTTTCATGTACACTCGGGCAATATCTTTCTGGTAAGGTATCTGGGAGAGAGTGAGATCTACATGAACAGCCAGCTGTTGCACAAGAACAAGATCTACGTCTTCACGACGGGCTCCTCCCTGCGTGACCGGAAGGGCAAACCGATCTATTACAGTGATGTGCTGGGCCGTTTCCAGGAAGACCGATTCAAGGAAAAGATGTATTACCAGGTGCGTAACCTGGAATACCGTTTCAAGGGGGGCAAGATAGGGGTTCATGATATGAGCTTCGAGGCCGAATCGGGCAAGATGTTCGGTATTATGGGCGCCAGCGGAGCCGGGAAATCCACCCTGCTGAACGTGCTTAACGGCACCAATCCCCCCTCCAAAGGAGAGGTGCTCATCAACGGCGTGGACATCCACAAGGAAAAGGAGCAGCTCGAAGGCCTCATCGGGTTCGTATCGCAGGATGACCTGCTTATCGAAGAGCTGACCGTTTACGATAACCTGTATTACAATGCCAGGCTCTGTTTCGGCAACTACTCGGAAGAGGAGCTGGACAAAGCCGTCCTGGAGGTGCTCCACAGCCTGGGCCTGCTGGAGATAAAGGACCTGACCGTAGGCTCCCCCCTCAATAAAAAGATCAGCGGCGGACAACGCAAGAGGCTGAACATCGCCCTGGAACTTATCCGGGAACCTCCCATTCTTTTTCTGGACGAGCCCACCTCCGGACTCTCCTCCAGGGATTCGGAAAACATCATGGACCTCCTGAAAGAACTGGCCCTGAAAGGCAAGCTTGTCTTCGTGGTCATTCATCAGCCTTCGTCCGACATCTTCAAGATGTTCGATACCCTGCTCATCCTGGACAACGGGGGTTACCTTATTTATAATGGCAACCCTGTGGATGCGCTGACGCATTTCAAGAAAGAGATGCACTACGCCAACTGGAATGAGAGTGAGTGTCATGTATGTGGTAATGTCAACGTGGAGCAGGTGTTCAATATCATTGAGACCCAGGTATTGAACGAATACGGCAAGGTGACGGGCACACGGAAAGTATCCCCCGAAGAATGGAACAAGATCTTCAGGGAGAAGTTCAGCGACACCCTCCCCGGCGAGATCAAAAAGGCCCCCATACCCGCGATCAATTTCAAGCTGCCCAACAGGCTGGTGCAATGGATGGTCTTCACCAAAAGGGATATCAAGTCGAAGCTTTCCAACACCCAGTACCTGGTCATCAACTTCCTGGAAGCGCCGGTGCTGGCCTTTTTCCTGGCCTATCTGATCAAATACTGGGACAAAGCCGGCTCCAGTCTGGGCTATACCCTGATCAACAATGACAACCTGCCGGTCTATCTTTTCATGGCCGTGATCGTAGCCATCTTCATCGGCCTGACGGTGAGTGCCGAGGAGATCATTAAAGACCGTAAGATCCTCAAACGGGAAGCTTTCCTGAACCTGAGCTGGACGAGCTATCTTTTCTCAAAGGTGACCGTACAGTTCGGTATCGCCGCTATCCAGTCCTTTATGTTTGTGCTGGTAGCCAACAGCATCATGGAGATCAGGGGGATGTTCTGGGAATACTGGCTGCTGTTGTTCACGGTCTGGACGGCCTCCAACCTGCTGGGGCTGGTGATCTCCGACAGCTTTAAAACGGTGGTGACCATTTACATCCTGATCCCCTTCCTGGTGATCCCGCAGATCATTCTCAGCGGTGTGCTGGTCAAATACGAAAAACTCAACCCTACCATCTCCTCCCCTGCCCGGATCCCCTGGTACGGTGAGCTGATCACCGCCCGCTGGGCCTACGAAGCCCTGGCCGTCTACCAGTACAGGAACAACAAATTTGAAAAACAGTTCTATCCGCTCGACAAGCTCATGAGCATTGCCGACTTCAAAAAGATATACTGGTACAACGAGATGAAGAGCAAGCTGGACCAGGTGGAAAGGAACTACAAGGATCCGGAAAAAAATGCCAAAGTCTCGGCCGATCTTACCCTGATCATCAACGAGATCGGCAAACAGTTGAAGGCCAACCCCAAAATCCCTTTCCCCGAATATGACCAGCTGGTCAAACTGAAAGTGACACCGGCCCTCCTGGACAAAACGAGAAAGTACCTGGAAACCACCCGGAACTATTACAAAAGGCTTTACAACGCTGCCAGTGATAAAAAAGACAAGATCATTTCTGACCTGCAGGCCAAAGACAAGGAAGGCCTGATCCGGATGAAGCAGGATTACCTGAACGACCAGCTGAAAGAGTTCGTCACGAACAAAAACACCAAGAACAGGGTCATCGTTTACAAAGGGCAACTGATCCAGAAGATCGATCCTATTTATCTTGATCCCTCCCAGAAGTTCATCAAGGCACAGTTCTATGCGCCGAGGAAGCAGCTGTTCGGTCATTTCATCCACACTTTCTGGATCAACATCATCGTGATCTGGGTCATGACGATCCTCTCCTTCCTGGTACTGAGATACAGGCTGCTCAAGCGCGGGCTGGACCAGATGGAGCTGTGGACCGGAAAGTTTTTCCCGGAAGAGGAAGAATAACCTTCATTTATAAATACAAAAAAAGGCTGCCTCAGCAGCCTTTTTTATTTTCGGGAATAAAGACCTTACTCAACGATCTCGATCATTTTGAAAGGGATCCTTATGATCGATTCATAATCCTCGCCGGCCTCCAGCATATCCTCATCATCCTCCTCATAGTACCAGTTGATCTCCACATCATGCTTGGCCTTGTGGATGGCTTCGAGCTTTTTGAAAACATCCAGGATACACTTGGAGGAACTGGTATTGAAATACTCCAGTTGAATATTCACAACGGTCTTCTCCTTCGGGTTCTTTTTATACTCTTCAAGCCAGTCAACCAACGGCTTATAAAATTCGACGGAGTTTTCCGGTATGGACCTTCCTTTGATTTCAATCACTCCCTCGTCAGCATCAAACCGTACGGTCGGGGTCTTAGGCGTTCCTTCAATGATCAGTGGTTCCATATGCAAATTATTTAACTGTTTTTTTTACTTCTTCATCAATAAAGACATCCAGGTTAAAAAAAGAATACTCTTCATTAAAAGGAATAAAAGAGTATTGCAGCTTATTGCCTGTTTTCCTGGCAATATCCACCAGCCCGAGACCACCTCCTCCTTTTTCGGACAGTTTCTGGTGGTTCAGGATGTGCTTGTACATATCTTTCAGCCCTTCCTTTGAGCTGGCATTGATCGTTTCGATCTTTTCCCTGAGGTAGGCGATCTTATCGTTCCGGATAAAATTGCCTGTGGAAATACGATAACGGTTTTTATCTTTTGAAACGACGAGGATACCGAACCTGGATTCGAACTGGTCCTTGTACTCGTCGGGCAGGTCATCGATATGGTGGAAGAGGTTCTGTAAACTCTCTACCAGCACATTATAGACCTTTTTTTTGACTTTGGAAACCTCATGGAAATCCTGCAACTTGGATTCGACTGTATCCAACACATTATTGATCAGATCGGTAGTAATGCTTCCTTTATAGGCCAAAAGGACATCCCCGCCCAAACGATCAGCATAATAATCTTCAATGCGAAAATTCATTAAAGTGTTGGTTTATGTTTCTTTCAGCCGAAAACAATGAAACAAATATATAAAATTTATATTGAAAAAAAACCTCAACGCTGAAAACTATCCTCACTTAGGGATATAAAATTTACGCAATCCGTTCCACACTTAATATTATTTTTGACGAACCGTCCTTTTTCCCGGATAGAGGTGGTTCCGGACGGGGAATTTTTTGAACGTCACCCGCAGTCCGCCGTGGTTCAGCTCGTGAGTAGCGGCCGGTTTCAGGCCGATCCATTTAAAAGCATTCCTGTTACTGCTAAGGATCCAGGCATCATAACCTGCAAAGTTCTTTTTCAGATCTTTTCCCAGGGAGCGGTAGATCTGCTCGATATCCCGTGGCTGCATCCTTTTGCCATAGGGAGGGTCGGTGATGAGCACGCCGGGGGGACCCGCGGGCGGGGTCAGATCGGCCAGGGGAAGGATCCTTAACTTTATATGTTCCTCCAGGCCTGCATGTGTAACATTGAGCCGGGCAAGACGTATGGCCACGGCCGAGCGGTCGCTGCCCACTATGGGGGCGGGGGGCCTGCTCCGGCTCCCGTCATAGAGGGTTTTCACCGTCTGATAGAGGTTCGCATCATAATCTTTCCACCGGATGAAGGCGTACCGTGAGCGCATGGTCCCCGGTGGTATGTTCATGGCGATCATGGCCGCCTCAATGGGCAGCGTGCCCGATCCGCACATGGGATCAACGAAAGGGGTGTCACCTTTCCAACCGGTGAGCAGGACCATACCGGCCGCCAGCACCTCGTTGAGGACAGCCACCCCCTGCCGCACACGGTATCCCCGTTTGTGGAGCGATTCTCCCGAGCTGTCCATGGAGAGGACACACCTGCTGCCGGAGATGCGGATGTTCAGACGCACGTCGGGGTTCACCTTGTCGACACCGGGCCGCATGCCGGTACGGTCGCGGAAATGATCGACCACAGCATCTTTCACCCGCTGGGCTACGAACATAGAGTTGCGGTAGTGGGGCGAGTGGATCACCGGATCGACCAGGAACTTCTGATGATTGGAGAAATAGGTCTCCCAGGCGATCTCCCGTACGGCCCGGTAGATCTGGTCCTCGTTCTCAGCCCTGAACTCGGCCACTACACGCAGCACCCGCAGGGCTGTACGCAGATAATAATTGGATGCGTAAAGCAGCTTTTTATTCCCCGAAAAGGTCACCGCACGGCTCCTTTCTTCAATGTCCCCGCCGCCCAGCCGCATGACCTCCTCCGCCAGGACCCCTTCCAGCCCCTGAAAAGTGGTGACCACCACGGGAAAACGCGCGTCCTCAAACGGATAGATCTTCACCTTTTCCATGTCCTTGTTCCATAATGTTCCTTTACACTTCTGACGGCATTTTCCAGCCGCTCTTTCCCTTCTCCCGCGACGATCTCATAGGGAAGCCCTGCTGTCAGGAGTTCCTGTTCATAGATCCCGAACAGCTCCTCACGCCTGCTGCCGGGGTTTTCGCGTACCGGATCCCGGACCCAGGTGATATCGGGACGGCACAGCAAATATAGATCAATTTTTCTGTTCCGGATGAGTTCATCCATCTCCTCCGGAACTTTCCCATACACCTCTCTGAACCAGACTTTCATGATCACCAGATCGGTATCCAGAAAAAGGAAAGGGACCTTTCTTGCGGAAAGATCGTCCAGGATCCTGCGTTGATGGTCATAAATATGCAGAAGATCCTCATAATCATAAGGCCGCTGCAGAGCGGCGACATACGTCCGGGCATATTCCGGCATCCACTCCCCTCCCATCTTTGCGGCGAGATCCCTGGCGAGCGTTGATTTTCCCGTCGATTCCGGGCCTGTAAGCACCACCACAAAAGGACGTTGTGTGTCACGCTGTTCCATGAGCATTCAGGGTTTGTTTTTCCGCCATTTCCGGACCATCCATTTTGCTGGAAGAAGCCTCTTTGTGCAGATCCTTCTTCCATTCCAGGAATCCCACCACCGCCATCACCGTGTAAACAAGGAAAAGGAAAGAGGTCAGATAAAGTCCCTTATAAATATACATCCCCATGGAGACCAGATCGACCACGATCCATATCAGCCAGTGTTCCAGAATTTTTCGGGCCAGCATCCAGGTAGCCACGATGCTTCCGGCCGTGGTGAAAGCATCCCAGCAGATCATCTGGGAGCCGGGTATGCCCAG
>WFRO01000435.1 GCA_015486475.1 Bacteroidales bacterium | reverse complement strand
TTAATTACCTATTTTAATACCTATTTAAATAGGTATTTCCTCTCATCAAAACAGATCCGGTCATGAACAAGCGTATTTTCCTCTTTATCGTTTCAGGGACCCTGTTTGCCGGTTCCCTTTTTTCACAACTGCGCACTCCCGCCCCTCCTGTGCATCTGCTGGGCGAGCCCGTTGATATCAGCGGGGACTTTCAGGATCTTGCCAATACCTACTTTTTGGCGGACAGTCTCGGCAGTTTTGATCCGGCAGCAGGCAGCGGTGAGATCATCTACCACAGGTACGAATATGCAGTACGTACCGGATTCAATAAGAGCATGAGCTATCTGGAGCCGGTCGAAGCCAGGGAGTTCCCTCCGCAAGAGTATCCTGCCGCCCCGGCCCTGCCTTTTCACATCGATTTTGTATCGGCCCGGACCTTCCGCATCCGTGCCTTTTCCGGTCCGGAGTTCGCTCCGGACGAGGATTCCCTCATGCTGGTAAACGGAGAAGTACCGCAGGACCAAGGATCCTGGAAATACCACCGGACAAGAGAGGGATATACCTATACCGGTCCGTACGGATCGGTCACGATCGTTCCCTCTCCGTGGCGTATCATTATCCGGGACCGGCAGGGCAAACTGCTCACCCAAACGATCAGCCTGCAGGGGAACAGGACCTTCACTCCTCTCGTACCTTTCTGTTATGTCAGGAGGGCTTCGGACCTTTCCCGCAGTTTCGATGCTGTATTCTCTCTGTCGCCGGGAGAGAAGATCTTCGGTTGCGGAGAATCGTTCACGGAGCTGAACAAGCGGGGGCAACGCGTCGTGCTTTTTACGGAAGATGCTGCCGGCGTCCAGAACGAGGGGATGTACAAGCCCATTCCTTTCTTCATGAGCAGCCGTGGGTACGGCATCTTCATGCACACCACCACGCCCGTCACCTGTGATTTCGGGAAATATTACAACGGGATCACCTCGCTGATGATCGGGGATGATGCCCTTGATCTGTTCGTTTTTCTGGGCGAACCGAAAGATATCCTGAACGAGTATACCGGGCTGACCGGGAGGGCCACGATGCCACCCCTGTGGTCTTTCGGTTTCTGGATGAGCCGGATCACCTATTTCTCGGAAAAGGAGGGCAGGGCTGTGGCTGACAAGCTGCGGGTGAACAGGATCCCGGCGGATGTCATCCACTTCGATACGGGATGGTTCGAGACTGACTGGCAATGCGATTACACCTTCTCTCCCTCCCGTTTCCGGGATGCTCAAAAGATGATAGCCGACCTTAAAAAGCAGGGTTTCCATGTCTCTCTCTGGCAGTTGCCTTATTTTGTCCCCGGGAACAAACTCTTCCCGGAGATCGTATCCCGCGGGCTGGCCATAAAGGACCGTAAAGGCAACCTCCCCACCGAAGATGCCATCCTCGACTTCTCCGATCCTGCCACGGTGGCCTGGTATCAGAAGAAGATCGCCGGGCTGCTGCGCATGGGTGTGGGGGCCATCAAGGTGGATTTCGGCGAGGCTGCTCCGGTAAATGGTCTTTATCACTCCGGCAGGACCGGTTTTTATGAGCACAATCTTTATCCGCTCCGGTACAACAAGGCCGTTGCCGACATCACACGCGAGGTTACCGGCGAGCAGATCATCTGGGCACGCAGTGCCTGGGCCGGCAGCCAGCGTTATCCGGTACACTGGGGCGGCGATGCGGAGAACACCGATAATGCCATGGCTGCCACGCTGCGGGGCGGGCTCTCTCTGGGACTGTCAGGCTTTGCTTTCTGGAGCCACGACCTGGGCGGTTTTGTCAGACCCTCGCCCGAAGAGCTGTATCGCCGCTGGACCCCCTTCGGCATGCTGAGCTCTCATGTGCGCAGCCACGGTGCTCCACCCACCGAGCCGTGGGAATACAGCAGATCGTTCCTGGATGATTTTCGCAGGGCTGACAATATGCGTTACCGCCTCATGCCATATATCTATGCCCAGGCCAAAGCCTGCACGGAAAACGGGTTGCCGATGGTGCGGGCCCTGTTCATCGAATACCCCGACGACCCGGGATCGTGGCTCATCGACGATGAATACCTGTTCGGTGCGGACATACTGGTAGCCCCTCTGTTCGAGGCCGGCACCACCCGCCGGGTATACCTGCCTCCCGGGAAATGGATCGATTACCAGACCGGCAAAGTATATGCGGGAGGCTGGCACAGTATAGAAGCCGGGGAGATCCCCGTGGTCGTGCTCATCAAAGACGGATCGGTCATCCCGCACGTAAAACTTGCCCAATCGACCCTGCAGATCGACTGGTCGGAGATCACCCTGAAGGTATACAGCACCGGCGACAAACCGGCCCGCGGGCTTTTATATCTGCCGGGGGACAAAGAAATTCACTCTCTTGAGGTGGTCCCGAAAAACGGAAAAATGGAATTATTGAAAGATCCCGGCAAGGGGCGGATCAGATGGCATCTTGACCTGCATCCGGAAGACCGGGGAATGAGTAAGTAATATCGGCCTGCGCTGCCGGCATGTTTGCTGCGCAGCCGAAATTTGCTCCCGTTGGTCGCGAAATTAGGTGGAAATTAGCTCGCTGCGTTCGCGAAATTTGCGCCTGCGGCGCGTTATTCTATGGTCATTCTGTGGTCATACGATAGTCATTCGTTCGCTTCGCTCACGTAATTTGCTCCCGTTGGTCGCGAAATCAGCCCCGACTGTGTCGGGACGAAATTAAGTAGAAATTAAGGTACGGGGTGGATCTGCTCTATATTGCTATGCCCTATGCAATACGCTCTACGCTCTCTACGCAGACGATACAAAGAGAGACAAGTGGGAAAGTGGAAAAGTGGAAAAAGGCAAAAAGTCTGAAAAATGGCGGCTTTGTCCGGCATTGCCGGTACCCCTGACCGGTCACGGCCGGTCTCCGGCTATTTCTGAGAATAATGCTCTCATACAAGCGACCTGATCTTTAGTGGACTCCCCGGGCTCGCCGGTACCGTACCAGGCATCCATGAAATCACCGGCTGAGGTCCAGACGGTCTGCATCACCCCCAGGAACCTTTTCTGCATGACTTCGGGGGATTGCTGCCGGTAGGTGATCATATTCTTCGCCTGTGCCACGGCCACTTCCGCCTTCCTGTAAGGGCAGGAGATCACGCGGAACCCTTTCATGGCAAAATAAGGAGGTGTAGGCACCGGTTTCTCATAATGCCAGTCGCAGATCACCACATCTTTGGGGATCATATCCACGGCTCTGTAGGTATTGTTCATGCTGGCTTCCCACATGCCCAGGCCGGTGGTCTTCCCGTCCAGCAGGCGGTCGCCCCAGATCCACATCTCTTTGCCCCCGCCGGCCAGGTGATCGTGTATCCTCCGCACCTCCCCGGCAAAAAGCGCTGCAGGATCCCGTCCTGCACACCTCGGGCAATCGGGAGAGGCAATGTAAAAAACCTCGTCCATGCCGGCATGGAAAGCATCGGCCTCAAAAGCATCCAGCAGCTCGTCCATCAGGGCAAAGACCACCTTGTGCACGTCCGGGTGCAGGGGGCAATAGCTCTTGCAGTACAACCGGTCGGGGTTGGGCCACACATATTTTTCCGGCATTTGGATACCGGGGGTCTCATCGAACTGCGGAAAGTGTTCCAGCAGCGGGTTCACCTTCTCGTGCCACGACTGATGCCCCAGCATATTGATCGAAGGGATCAGACGGATCCCGGCTTCCTGACAGGCTTTCGCGATCTTCTTCGCCTCCTGTTTTGTCAGAGCATTTTCGTCGGCAAGTTCGGGATAGCTCTTGTATTTGTAACCGTAATCCACCCTGAGCACCAGGGTGTTCACCCCCAGGGCCTTCAGGTCTTTGCGGATGAATTGTAAAAACCGGTCCAGGTCTGCAGGCTCCGGTGCAGCGATCTCCAGGCCCCGGACCGGGAAAGGCGGACCCGCGGGAGTCTGTGCACGAAGGGGCCGGGACGAGGAAAATGCAAGCATAAAAAGAACCAGGACGAACACCCGGACAGAAAAGAGACGACTTGTATTCATGATCATAAGATTTGGCACAACAACATACAAATGACCTGTTAAAATACGAAATAATCACAAATGCGCCTGCTTATTCTTCTGTTCTCTTCCAATTTTCCAAGATCCTTCTTTTCATGCATCCAATCATTCAATCATTCAATCATTAAGTTTGGAGTGTGGAGTTGATGTTGTTATTCGCATTATCGCTTCATCCCTCGTCCGCCGTAGTCCCGATAAATCGGGACGAAGGCGGAGCTCATCGCTTCATCATCCTTCCCACTATTCCCTCCTCTCGGCTGCCATGCCTCATTCCTCCTCTTTCACACTCAGGGCCATGGTTCCTTCATACACTTTGATGCGTACCACATCGCCGGCTTTCCAGATGAGGGTAGGATGGGACTTTTCGCCGGGATAGAGGCGGTAGGTACGGAATTTCACCGGTCCCTGTTTATTAAGTGGCAATTCCTTGCCGTCGCGCCAGGTGGAACGGATGATCTTAGCCGGCTTGTCCGTCTTGTTCTCTACGGTCAGATCATAGTGACTGTCTTTATCTATTGAAAAGACCAGCTCTGTCCCCCGGCTTACCTCTACCTGAAAAGGCAGGGTTACTTTCTTTGTGGTCCATTTTTCCGGCGCCGGCGGCTCGGGGATCACCGGCCTCATACGCTCATCCACCTCTGTATAATCAGCAGGAACTTCAAAAAATGCTGCATCGGGCTTCCACTTCCGGATATCTTTCAGGTTCATATAGGTGTTTTCATACAGGTGATTGACCATCTTCACCGGAAAATTCAGAGACTCTGCAATCCAGGCGGTTATGATCTTATCATTGTCCGCATATATTTCTTCCTTGTTACATTCAATCCCTTCCACATTTTCTTTGCCGGCATCCTTTTCGGTATAGGTTGATTTCATCATGGCATAGGCCTGCACCGGATCATTTTGACGGCTCATCATCCCGTCACAGGCTTGTTGGATATAGAATTTCTTTGCCGGAAGCAGGATCAATGTCTTGTTATCTTCCGGTTTAACTATAATGATCATCTTTTGACCATCCTGTGTAAATTCATACCGGTATTGTGTTTTGTCGGAATAGACGGTATAGATCTCTTTATTCCCGTTCATTACATTTTCCATGCTTGCTTTAAACTGAGAGAACCCCTGAGAATTCAGGGAAAGGATCAAATAAAATAATATTGCTTTTTTCATTTTAGTTTGATTTAAGTGATGTGATATAAACAACTTAACATAAAATTAATGACAAAAAATTATGATAAGATTCCATATTTATTGGATATTCAAGTCTCTGAAGCAGGTTATTTCATAATGATGATCCGTCCTGTCATACGGTCCCTTGCTCCTGTCCCGATCACATACAGATACATTCCGTCCGGTACGATATTACCGGCTTCGTCACGGCCATCCCAGTGTGCTGTATATTCAATACCGTTTATCGTTTTGTCCTTTTCTAAAAGTACACGTATTTTCCTGCCATTGAGATCATAGATGCTGATCGTCACAGCGGAAGGAACTTTCAACCGGTAATGGAATGTCACCGGACCTTCCGAAGGGTCAAACGGATTCGGGTAGGCATAAGCTTTGATCTGTTTGCTGTTCAATGGCTTTTCTGTTCCCAGAACCGCATCATGCATTGTAAAAGTTCCGTTTGCAGAATAGGTTTTGGCATTGGAGGCATGGATCTCTGCCTCCCAGATGCCTGTGGCATAAGATGACATCCACGGGCTCACCGTAAAAGTAAGCATCCCCGACATGGCACCGGGCGCCAGAGTACCGATATAAACACTGTCCTCTCCATTCACCTGCAAGGCGGGGTTACATTTCAGGATGACATAAACATCTTCCGCTGTAAGTGCCCCCACATTATTGATCTGCAACTGCAAGACAGCCGACTCACCTGTCTTCAACCCGAATTTATCCTGCCGGGCGACTCCCGCCACCACCACCGCGGGCAATTCCATCCCGAGCACTTTGTCCAGGACGGTGAGGATCTGATCTTTCACGGCATGGTTCATAGCAGATGTTCTTTCGATACCGGTCACGACCGAGTCGCGCATAGCCCCGCTGGTATCAAAAGGAGCGAACAATACAGAGAGATAGTTCATCATACGCTCTTGTCCTGCCCTGGCATAAATATTTTTCAAGGAGTCGTAGGCCGGCTGAAAGTCCCCTTTACTATCCTTTGCCAGGGCGGCCACTGACTGGAACGGAGCAGAAGCCATGAGAAAGGAACTTCTGAGATCACTTTCCGCCTGCATCAGATCCCTCAATTCACCCACGGCGGTGATCTCATTTCCTGCCACGATCTGGTCGCTGATCTCAAAAAGCACCGAATCATAATGTTCGGTGTTTTCCTGCAGATTTTCTGCCAGTGCCAGCATGACCTCCGGCACAGCTTTTCCCCTTTCATAAGGATATACGATCTCCTGTGGTGCTCCTGCATGCTTTCCCTCCTGCAGGTAGATATCATCCATTGTGCGGTCTATATCTCCCGGCAAAGTCATAAAAGTGTAACCAGATATACCCATTGCTGTCAGCACACTGCTGTATGCCGAGATCTTTATGGCCATCCGGATAGCCGAAACAAACTCAAATCCCGGTATGAGATCAATAAATTCCCCCAGTATGGCAAAAATGCTTTCCGTAGCATAATAGAGGTTGGCAACGGAACGAAGGTCCTGACAGGCATCCATAGTATTTTCAATACTGTTGAGTTTGCCTGCAATAAATGAATTGCTGTTCATATAAGCATCCCTGAACGTTCCGTCATACTGAAAATCACGGGAGGCATCCCTGGCCTTTGTTATTTCCCCGTCCGTTAGCAAATTAATATATATCCCCTGGATCACCGGATCCTGCAATTCACGAAATACCAGCCGGATGGTCTTCTCCCAGTTGTTACTGGAAAAATCACCGATCGACCAGGAGGAATAATTGCTGCGCACCAGTTCCCACGCCGAGTTAAAGATCGTCTCACCGGGCTGACCCAGTTCTGCAGTGATATGATGAATGCCATCCGTCACCAGATCCATGATCATGCTTTTAAGAAATTCTTTTAACACCTGTATCAGCATATCCTTCATCAAGGGCTGAACATCATGGGTAAAAATAGCATCAATAGCATCAAAAGCCCATTTCCACATAGCCACTCCCCATGAATCGGAATAGTACACGATATTTATCAGTTCACCGATATCATTGAAAAATTCATTCCCTATGGAATACCCACCCTCAAACATCTCATTCACCATTTTCTCGGCGAGTATCAGGCGGCTCAGGGCTTCGTCGGTTTCGGGAGGCAACTCTCCCCGCCATGTATCCAGCAGGGAGAGCACATCACTTTCGGCAGGATAGTGGAAGGTATGTTCACTCTCACCACTGCCTTTGCGGATATGGGTAAGATCATAGATATCCCGGTATTTTTCCGTCAGCAGAGAATCGGGGAACAGATAGGTTTGGGTATTGATCCCCGGACCGACCTCTATCATTACAGAGAATCCTGCATCGTGTGTCAGCGTGGTGCCGGGTTCATCTCCGGGGATGGTCACCGGACTGACAAGCTTTAACTGATACCTGCCTGTATCCACATCCTGAAAAACAGCCATACCTGCCGCATCCGTTATTACGGGTCCATAGGCAAGGTGTGAGTCCCGGTACAGTTCCACCCTGGCATCCTTCAGCGGAAGATCATGTTTCAGTATCATATAAGCATGGCTGATATAAATATCCTGCACTTTCACCTGTAGCTCACCCGAGGTGCCGCTGTTGGTCCCTTCCCCTGACAAAGCCACTTTCACTTTGGTTTGGGAAGAATCATTGGTATACAGGAACAGTGTATCCAGGTATGTCTCCTCTGCATCCGGGGTAAAACGGATCGCAAGGGAATCCTTCTCACCGGGCAAAATGGTAAAAGGGAAAGAACTTTTGGCCACCGAGTAGTAACGCTGGTTCCATCCCGACCAATAGTCATGATCATCAATGATCAACGGAGCATCTCCCGTATTTTCAAAGTCACAGTACCATTCAGCATAACTTTGGGTCCAGACGGCTCCGTAATTATGAGCGCTCATGGGGATGCTGATCTGTGCATCTCCCGGCCAATACCTGTAGTAAAACAAGCCCGACCTGTCTGGCAGGTTCCCATGTATGGCTATACGCGGGAAGTTATGGCTGTCAAAAGCAAGAGAACTATGCCATATCAGACCTGTATGCACTTTGTAATTATTGACTACCTGATAATTCCATTGGTCCTCTTTTTTGCTGTATAAACGCAGTTCATTACTATAATAAAAATCAACAATAACCGGATGCCCCGTACGATCAAGTCTCATGGTTATTCCGGGAGAACTATAGGGACCGGCATCGGGGGTCACTGTTTCTATTTCCCATGTATTACCATCATAACTGGCGATCCGTAAAGTATCACTACTTTGTGGATACCTTTTCAAATAAGCAAAATAGGCTCTGTTTTGTTGATCAAGATCAAAGCCTACCAGGCGATAATTGCCTAACACAGGTTCCGGCACATAAGCAAACGACCAGGTTCCCTCTGCCGCATCATAACGTGCCATACCAAACTTATTCTGAAAAACAGTGTCTTTATCATCAAGATAGGCATAACCGATCACGGGATTACCTGCATCATCCAGGACGAGCCGGGTATAATCCGCCAAATAGACATCGGTAACACCCGTCACATGCCAGCCTTCGGCATCTTTTCTTGCCAGCATAATCCTGGTGGGAAATTCCCTTACAAAGGAAATGACCGGATAACCATCCCCATCCATGGCAATACTGCTGGCAGAACCTGAAACAAAATAAGCAGAATCAATGGGTGTATCCACATAAGTTTTTGTCCATACGCCATCCGTTTTGGTTGCATATTTTAGTTTCCAGTAATTTAAACCCAGGTAATTCTGACGGTAACTGATATGAGGACGGTTTTGTGCATCCAGCACGAGACTGCATTCCATTCCTGCATCTCCAATGCTGTCCACTATTTCCACTGTCCACCGGCCATCCGAGAAACTTGCGTAATACAGGTCCCGGAAATCCTCATTGTAATAAGCTATATGCGGGTTGTCTTCACTATCTAAAGCCAGGGAACAATAATATCCGTTATATGATCCCGTAGTATCCGGAGCTTCCCGTTGCCAGACCTGCGCTGAAACGATGGAAAAGTAAAAAATCAAAATGGAAATGATTAAGCTGATCTTTTTCATTACTTACCGGTTATTGTTATTAATTGGATCTTAATGAATTCAGTGAAAGTTCCATGTTGTAGGGTTCATTCCCTAGCGAAAAGAGAAAAGGAAGATCAGACATCGGCAGGGGATGCATGGACCACCTGCTCACCCGGGAACACACAATGACAAACTACGATAAATGAAAATGACAAAAAATCCCATGTTCATGGGAGATTTGGGGGGAGGGAGTGTGGAGTGTGGAGTACTTAGAGGGTGGAGTACTTGGAGTTGGAAGTTAATTTGCTGCTGCGCAGTTGAAATTAGTTCGCTACGCGAACGAAATTTACTCGCTGCGCTCGTGAAATTAGGCCACTTCGTGGCTGAAATTAGGTGGAAATTAGCTCACTGCGTTCGCGAAATTAGGTAGTAGATAAGATATTTCCCCACCATTCCACTATTCCACCATTCCACTATTCCACTATTCCATCTTTCCATTTTTCCATCATTCCATCATTCCAAAAGAAAGATCCGCAACACACTCGTGTCACGGATCCTTCCCAACTAACTAACATCAGACCGGAACTATAGCTGTTTTGGGGTTATCGCATGATGATGATCCGGCTTTTGTGGTTCATCCGTTTTCCTTCCACCGACAGGATGTACAGGCCGGGCGGGAGGTCTGACACCGGGATCTTCAGCAGAGCGCCGGCAGGTTGTCTTTCTGTCCGGATCGTTTTGTATACCGCGCCGTCCATGCCGACGAGGCGGATCTGCAGGATCCCCTCTGTTGCACGATCAAGTCTCAGATACAGATCTTCACGTACGGGGTTGGGATATACCCGGAGCCCGGCAGAGGAAGACTGTTCCTCAACGGAAGTCACACTCTCAACGGTCACTGTGATCACACTGGTATCTGCCACAGCCTTAAGATCATAACCTATATGTGTATCATCAATGGTCAGAGAGACATTGTTCGTATCCATGGGGATCCCCATATAATCGATATATACGTCATACACGCCGGAAGGAAGTGAATCAAAACGGAAGGCTCCCGAAGTATCGGAGACTGCATATGCCATTATATCACCATTTTCATCCAGCAGATAGATCCAGATCCCCTCCAACGATACATTGTCATCATCCAGGGTAAAGCTCTTCCCACAAGGTCCACATAAAGTCAAAATCTCCACTATTCCATTCATATACCCATAAGGAACACCGGAACTGGTTTGTGGTTTCGGAACCACATGGATAACATTGACCGTGGTATCCTGATCCAGGAAGATCTTTGTAGCTTCGGTCAACAGTAGCTGATTCCCCAGGAACGTGGGCAGGTAATCCGGATAATCCACCATATCCGGCTCCACTTTTATCGTGGTCAGACCCTCCGGGACAGAGGGAAAGAAGTAGCTGTACCCTTCATTGTAACTTGTTGTCTCAACATGATAGACCATGCCCGTGGACTCATCTATGGAATAAGCATAAACCGTGGCTTTGTTGATCTGCGAGCCGGTATTGGTGAACACGTCACCCTGCAGACTGTGGGATCTGTGGTAGGTAACAGACTCCTCTTCTGCAAACGGCGAGCCCGTGTAGTTGTGGTCTATGGCCTGTACACTCCAGTAATAGGTTTGTCCCGGTAACAGGCCGTGCAGTTTCATGTAAAAGTTCTGGTCCGCGTTGCCACGTTTCACTATGCGCCGGTAGCCGGTCTCTGCATCGGCCATGGCAGGCACGAACTCCGAGCCGCCCGGTGTGGTGCCGACCCGCACATTGTAGCTCAACCCTTCGGAAGGGGTCTCCTGATCATGTCCCGGATCCCATTGCAATACCAACACGGTATCCACCATGGTTGCCACCAGCCCTGTGGGTATCCCGGGGGCGTGATTATGCATCTCATAGATGTTGTAATATATCCGGCACACCTGCTCTCCGCCGGCATATTCTCCCGAGAGAATAACGTCCAGCCGGCCGTCACCATTGTAATCAGCTACGGCCAGGGCCCCGTGATCCAGGCCGGGGAGTACGCTTTTCTTATGAAAACCGGAAGGCGTGTTCAGGTATATACAGGTGAGCGAATCTCCTGTCAGGAAGATATCCGCCCGGCCGTCGGCATCCACATCACCCCAGGCAACGCTCCCGTACCCTACATC
>WFRO01000434.1 GCA_015486475.1 Bacteroidales bacterium | reverse complement strand
TATCTGGCGGGTACGCTCCTTGACCGACACGAACATGATGTTGGCAATGCCAAAGCCTCCCACCAGGATGGAGAACCCCCCGATGATCCAGCCCCCCAGGTTGATCGCCGCAAAGATCGACTGCATCCCCTGCGAGAGCATGCTGATCTGGTTGACGGAGAAATTATTGGGGGCAGAGGGTTTCAGCCGGCGTATGCTGCGCAGCAACCCTGTGATCTCATCCTTGAGCGCCATGACGGAAATACCGGCCTTTGCCTTGATCATGATGAAGGGATTGAGTGACTGGCTACGCAGGTTGACGAGGTTACGCACATAGCTCACCGGCACCAGCACTACCTTGTCGAGGCCCTGGTCACCTATGCCCCCGGCACCCTCCTTCTTAAAGACCCCGATCACGGTCATCTTTTTCCCCCGTATGGTGATCCTCTTGCCCAGCGGGTTCTCGTTCTCAAACAGGTCTTTTGCCACATCAGCGCCCAGGATAGCCCTGTTTTTACCGCTTTTCGCCTCAAAATCCGAGAAATAACGCCCCTGCTCGATCTCAAAAGAACGCACATCGGCAAAATCGCGGGTGGTGCTCAGGAAAGAGACATCGCTCACCGAATTGCCGTTATATTGCACGGTCACGGTAGTAGATACCACAAAGCTCATGGCGGCGGCACGGTGGGAACGCGCCTTCAGACTGCGGTACTCCTCCAGGGTGGGCACCGGCCAGCGGACGATCTCCCACCATTTCAGATCGGGAGAGAACACCCAGGGGTATTTCTGCACATAGATCACATCGCTGCCCAACGAAGAGATGCTGGTGCGTATCGAACGCTCCATCCAGTTGAGGACCGTGAACACCGAAATGATCGCAAAAATACCGATCGTGATCCCCAGCAGGGTGAGAAAAGTACGCAGTTTGTTCACCCGTATCGCCTGCATCGAGAACAGAAAACTTTCCTTCAGTAAACGAAAGAAGATCATGAGCGGTCGTTTAAGTTCGAAAAGTAGTTATTCGCTCTGAAACAACAAAACACTTTTTGCGTTGAAAATATTGCATTTAGATAAAAGCTATTCGGATAAATTTATCTAATTTTACGGTCAAATTTTTTCGGGGGCTTCTCCGGCTATTTCTTGGATAATTAAACAGATAATGGCAAAGCAGATCAAAAGCGCACTTATCTCCGTCTACCACAAAGAAGGTCTGGACGAGATCGTACGGCAGCTGGCCGCTCTTGGCGTCACGCTTTACAGCACCGGCGGCACACAAAAATTCATCTCCGGCCTGGGCGTGGAGGTCACGGCGGTGGAAGATATCACCTCCTACCCCTCCATCCTGGGAGGACGTGTCAAGACGCTCCATCCCAAGGTCTTCGGCGGCATTCTGGCACGCCGCGGTCACGAGGAGGACATCCACGACATGCAGCATTATGAGATCCCGGCCCTTGACCTGGTGGTCGTCGACCTGTATCCTTTTGAGGAGACCGTCGCCGGCGGTGCCGGTGAGGAAGAGATCATCGAAAAGATCGACATCGGCGGGATATCCCTCATCCGGGCGGCCGGAAAAAATTTCAGGGACGTCCTGGTCATCTCCCACAAAGGACAGTACGCTGCCCTGCTGGACATACTTAATAACGGCGGCACCACCACCCTGGAGGAACGCAGGCGCTTTGCTGCAGAAGCTTTTGCTGTGAGCTCCCATTATGACACCTCCATCTTCAACTGGTTCAATGAGAAAGAGGATCTTCCCGAATTGCGCCTGAGCATACCGGCAGGACGCTCTCTGCGCTACGGCGAGAACCCCCACCAGGAGGCTTTCTTTTTCGGCCGTTTTGACGATTGGTTCGAACAGATCCACGGCAAGGAGATCTCTTACAACAACCTGCTCGACATTGATGCCGCCGAAGGGCTCATCGCTGAATTTGAAGAAACGGCCTTTGCTGTCTTCAAGCACAACAATGCCTGCGGGGCGGCCCTGCGCAGCACCGTGACAGAAGCCTGGAAAGATGCGCTGGCCGGTGACCCCGTGTCGGCCTTCGGGGGCATCCTCGCCACCAACCGCACCATTGATGCCGCCACCGCCACGGAGATGAACAAGCTCTTTTTCGAGGTGGTCATGGCCCCCGCCTATACGGACGAGGCGCTGGAGATCCTCAAAACAAAAAAGAAAAGGATCATCCTGATCCGTAAAAATACAGACTTCGCTCCCCGCCTGGTGCGCACGGCCCTTAACGGTGTTCTGCTCCAGGACCGCGACAGTAAAACCGAGACCGCCGGCGATCTGAAGACCGTCACCCACCGCGCTCCCACACCCGGGGAGGTCGAGGATCTGCTCTTCGCCAACATCCTGGTGAAGCACTCCAAATCCAATGCCATCGTGCTGGTGAAGAACAGGCAGCTGCTGGGTCACGGCATAGGCCAGACCTCCCGCATCGACGCCCTGAAACAGGCCATCGAAAAAGCAAAGCGTTTCGGCTTCGACCTGCAGGGCGCCGTCATGGCCTCCGACGCTTTCTTCCCCTTCGCCGATTCGGTGGAGGTGGCCCACCAGGCCGGCATCAACGCCGTCATCCAGCCGGGAGGGAGCATACGCGACCAGGAATCCATCGACTATTGCGACCAGAACGATATGGCAATGGTCTTCACAGGTATCAGACATTTTAAACATTAAAAACAGAATAACACAAACTGATCTATGGGACTTTTTTCATTGTTGATGCAGGAGATCGCTATCGATCTGGGAACGGCCAATACCATTATCATCCATAATGACAAGATCGTGGTGGACGAACCCTCCATCGTAGCGCTGGACAAGAACACGGGAAAGCTGATCGCCATCGGTAAGAAAGCCCGTCAGATGCAGGGCAAGACGCATGAGACCATCAAGACCATCCGTCCCCTGCGCGACGGTGTCATCGCCGATTTCGATGCCGCCGAGCTGATGATCCGCGGCATGATCAAGATGATCAACACCAAACCCCGTCTTTTCAACCCCGCCCTGCGCATGGTGGTGTGCATCCCTTCGGGGAGCACCGAGGTGGAGATACGTGCGGTACGCGACTCCTCCGAGCATGCCGGCGGCCGCGACGTATATATGATCTATGAGCCCATGGCCGCCGCCATCGGCATAGGCATCGACGTGGAAGCCCCCGAAGGAAGCATGGTCGTCGATATCGGCGGCGGCACCACCGAGATAGCTGTCATCGCCCTCGGCGGCATCGTCACCAACAAATCGATACGTGTGGCCGGCGACGGCTTCACCGCCGACATACAGGCCTATATGCGCCATCAGCACAACATCAAGGTGGGCGAACGCACCGCCGAAGATATCAAGATACAGGTAGGCTCGGCCCTGCCCGATCTCGACGAGCCACCCAACGATTTCGTCGTGCGGGGAC
>WFRO01000433.1 GCA_015486475.1 Bacteroidales bacterium | reverse complement strand
GGATATTGTTATAATTCTCGAACTCTCCGATGAGACCCAGTCCGCTGTTCGTGAGATCAATATCACGGGGATCCACCCAGGGGAGGATGTTGCCCGAGACATTTGTTTTGGTAAAGATGTATTTCCCTCCCAGCATGAAGGGGCTGTCGCCGATGCGGAAGATCGCCTGCTGCAAAAGGCCGAAAGCCTTTATGGTGAATTCGACGGGATTCTCGTCGAGAAAACCATCGCCCAGACCATAATATTTCAGGTTAACATTCCCATAGCCTCCGACGCCGCGGTAACGGATATGATCATCTTTCCAGAAACCGAAATATCCGCCACCGGCGAACCAGGTTTTGTTTTGTGTGTATCCTCCTCCTGCTGCGACAATGTCGGGAAAGCGGAACCTGTGATCTCCCTTGTCTTTTTTGGGAATGAAAAACAGTCCTGCCCCGGCGCCACCATATCCTACGGCCGGCTCGGTGATGGGGGAGATGACAGGCAGAAAACCGTGGAGGTTGAACAGGTAATTGCTTATGTCAAAGGCGCCATCGAGGGTGTCTTTGAAAGGATGCGCTTTTTTTTCCTGCTCCTGGGCGCAGACATAAAAACCTCCCGACAGCATGGATATCACCATCAGTACCCGCAGGAGTGTTTTTTGCAGCAGGGGAGACACCGGAACGTTATTTTACAGTATATCCTTTTGCTTCTATGCAGGCAGAGAAGGCTTTTTTGAAATTATTGATCAGTTCTTTTTCTTTGTTGGAGGCAGCCTGTTGGCTTTGTTGCTCCTGGGCGCGGCTCTTGTTCTTGCGTGCCCGCCGGCCGGCCATGGCTCCGGTAACAGCGCCTACGGCCGCTCCCTCGCCGGCATCCCCGGTGATGGCCCCTATGGCCGCTCCCGCAGCAGCCCCCCGGGCAGCACCCCGCACGCCCGTGCCGTCAGGGCCTCCCTGCACTTCCTGCGCCTCCACTTTCGGGGGATTGAAAGGATCCACGCCCGATTGTTGTTTGGCCCAATAATAGCAGGCCATGATGTCTTTTTTCTGTTGTGTGGCATCCTGTCCCTTCGCCGGAAAGACGTAAATCGACAGTTTTTGGGTCAATACCGTGGCCGAATCCCCGATGATCGCCTGTTGATCCTGTGCCCTGCTGCTCATAAAGGTGGCAGAGAGGATCAGCACTGTAAAATAGATCGTCTTTTTCATCTCTGATTATTTTTTTTTATTCATTTTTAAGATCTTCCGGCTTGCAAAAGATGTATCCCATCTGTCGCAGCGCATCCGCCTCATTGTAAAAAGTATAGCTTTTGATGATCTTCCCGTGCTCTATCTGGTAGATACTGTTGGCCCAGAGTATGACCTCTCCCCGGCCGTTCTTGTAAACAATGTCCACCTGCCCCCAGTTGGAAACCCATTCTCCTTTGTTGGGACCGTCCGGCACCGTGACTGCCACATTACGGGAACGGTCATAGTGGATGCTCTTGTAAAGGTTCTCAACATTGTATTTCCAGTTTTCCACTGCCTCGGCCTTGGTGATCGAATCGCCATAGGAAGGCCCGTATCCGATGTAATTGTTGTCCAGCAGATCTGCCATGGCGGTGTAATCCATTTTTTCCACAGCCTGTATGTATTTTTCGATCAGCGCGACATTCGCCCGGTCATTATTGTTGCTGCCGGTGGTACACCCGGCCAGCAAGGTCACGACCAAAAAAAACGATAGAAAGTATCTTTTCATAATATTACGGTTTTAAGGGAAATATCTTTTTCAAATATAAGATATTTATCCCAGATTACGCATTAGGAAGTTATGAATTAGCTGAACTAATGTATTAGCTGGGGTTAACTTAGCGCAGCGAATAACCCCGATCCAGTGGTATGTCAACCGGATAATGACGCACCCAATATACCCTTAACCCCACGCGCCCCCTCGGTCTCATAAAAGGAATGATGAATTTTGATTCCTGAATTCTGATTTCTGAATGGAAGTCTTCACGCAGAGGCCGCAGAGATCTGCGCAATGAACGCAAAGAAAGGCAAAAGGCAAAAGGCAAAAGGTAAAAAGGAAGCTCGATGTCGGAGCAAAGCGGAGATCCCGGCAGCGCCGTCGGCTCCCTTCGACCCGTCCGAACGGATGTTCATCCGGGCGGGCAGGCTCAGGAACCGCCAAAGGCGGCCGATGGCTTGCCGGGGCTTGATGCTTGAAGGACGAAGAAGGGAGAAAGTTAAAATCTACTATGAATGACGACTTAATTTCGCGAGCGCAGCGAGCTAATTTCTACCTAATTTCATCCCGACGCAGTCGGGGCTAATTTCAGCTGCGAAGCAGCCTAACAACTCCACACTCCAAGTATTCTGAGTATTCCAAGTACTCCAAACTTATTGTGTAGTCAGGGGGGCGGGCGGGACAAGCTTGAAAATGCCTTGTTTTATGGTTGACATGATACTGGGAAAAAATATAAATTCCGGTATGTGATCTGATATGTCGTATGTTTGCAACATACGACATTTAACTTCAAGCCCAAAAATCCTCCCATTTTTCCAGTATTCCTTTCTTCCATTCTTCCCCTCCCCCTCTCACATTTTATTTTTCTATTACAGATTTTGGGTTTACACAAAATTACCTTTATTCCGGCGATTTTTCTTGTTCGCAGGTATGCGTTCCCGGTGGGAAAAATATATTTCTTTTCCTGCCTGTGCAGGAGCACTGTTTTTTTGCGATCTTTGCCCTCTGCAAAACTTAAAATTCTAAAGTGATCGAAATGAGAAAAATATCCTTATTGTTTTTATTTGCGCTCCTGCTGGTTTCGGGAGCATGTTCCACGAAAAAAGAGACGCAACCCTTTGAGGGTCTGGTGGACACGGTGGGTACCGGCAAAGATGCGGTCAAAGTGGTAGTGGTGAAAGGAACTCCTTATGAAATGGGGAAGCAGTTGGGCACGTTGCTCGCGGATGACATCCGACAAAGTCTGACCGGTTTTATGGATGCTGTGCGGGAGGAGTATGGCAGTGAGGTTAATGTGGATTGGTTACTGAAAGGAGCCTGGCTGGACAACTCCCCTTATATTGACGAGCGGATCATACAGGAGATGGAAGGCATGGCAGAGGGCAGCGGTGTCTCGCTGGAGGATATACAGATGGCTCACATGGTGCCGGTGGTTTCTCCCTATGCCTGCAGTGGTGTGGTGACCTGGGGGCCGGCCACGGCCGACGGGCATGTTTACCAGCTAAGGAACCTGGACTACACCATGGATGCCGGCCTGCAGGACTATCCTGTGGTGGTCGTGTACCTGCCCGACGAAGGGACTCCCCATGCCAATGTTACTTTTGCCGGATATATTGCCTCGCACACAGGTATGAGTGCCAATCATCTGGTCTTTGGAGAAAAGGGACGTTCAAAATCATCAGAGTATCCCTATAACGTGAAAGGAGCTCATTTTTCGTTCCTTTTCCGGCAGATGATGTATGATGCCTCCTCGCTGGATGATATACTGGGCACCCTGCAGAAGGAGAAACTCATCAAAAGGTACTGTCTTTATTTTGCCGATGGCAACGGCGGGGGCGCCGGTGCCAAGGTGGCTGTGAATGCCCCCGATGATCCGCCACTTACCATCTGGCATGATAATGATCCCACGGATCCCATGGCCCCGGATATTTTCAGTGGCGTGGTATACCATACCATGGAAGATGACGATGCTGCCGGTTATATCAAAGCCAATTATGGGGAGTTCGATCCCGATAAGATGATCGGTCTTTCTAAATTAGTGGCCGATGAGGGAAGTAACCTGATGGATGTGGTGTACGATGCCTCCACCCTGGACCTGTGGGTGGCCTATGCCAACGGCAACGAAGATGCAGCCCTGCAGAAATATGTTCATATCGATCTGAAGGAGTATCTGACATATTGAAGCTAATCTCGGGAGGTAGATGAGTTCCTGAAATTTATCTAAATCATGAAGTATTTAATCTTTCTTTCGTTCTTCTTGTTTCTTCAAACAAAAGTGACCGGAGAGGACAATTATGCCCTGAAGTTCACTGCCAATGGACAGTATGTTGATCTGGGCCGGAATGAGCTTGACGGGAGCTGGACCGCTGAGTTCTGGTTGTACCGGTATGCGGAAAAAAATTATTCCACCCTGATGAACGGGCCTTCCTCCAAGATCATGTTGGAATCCTGGAACAATGGCCATAAGATCGGCCTGACACACAAAGGTGTGGCCGACTGGGCTTTTAACTATGTGGTACCTTTAGAGCAATGGACTCATATTGCCATGGTATGTGATGGTGCTAAAACCAGGCTATTTGTCAATGGGGAACTGAAAGACGAGATGGACCATGCGACACCTATGCCCCTGCGGTCGTTGGCCATGGCCAATGAGACCCCACGGGTGATCATGGATGAGGTAAGGCTGTGGAAGGGTGTGCGCAGTGCGGAGGAGATCATGGATAATATGGGCCATTCTGTAGATGTCAATGCTCCCGGACTTATCGGATATTATTATTTTGATGACCGCAGAGATCCGGCTACGGACCTTTCTCCCTCCCATGTGCCAGGAACCATTTATGGTGCGGAATATGTGATCAACAATAACAGTGAATTTACGACCACCCTTCCGGAAATGAAGATCGTGCAGGTCACGGTTGAGAATTACAACGAGTATTTCGTACTTCCCGGCAGCAGGGAGCAGGACCTGCTCAGGATCATTTTCTCCGTGGAAGGGGTGACCGATCCTTTGCAGGTCACGGATCTATCTTTCGATCTCTCAGGTACGTCGGATATAGCTGCCCTGGACAGTGAGGCAGTATTTTCGACGGGCAATGACCCGGCGTTTGCTGCAAATGTACTTTTCGGGGAGAAGGTGAAAGCCGCCATGGGGAGGATCACCTTCTCCGGTACGGTCGATCTCCTTCCCGGCGACAACTATTTCTGGCTGGCCTGCGATGTGGATGATCATGCAGCGGAGGGCACTGTGCTCGATGCTACCTTCAGGGAGGCGGTGGTAGAAGGGAAGACACTTATCCCGGAAGAGGAAGATCCTCCCGGTCACCGTGTTGTGCGGAAGAGCATAGCGCAGCAACCGCCGCTGCGCGGAGCAGTCATTCCCCTTCCGCAAAAGATGGTGATCGATACTTCCCATCGTTTTGTGATCACTGCCTCTACGCAGATCATGGTGGATGATTCTACCCGTAATGAGGGGGAAAAGGTGGCATCTTTCCTCCGCCGTGCCACAGGTTATCCCCTGCAGGTGATCACGGGAGGGGATCCTGCCGGCAACATATCTCTTGCTCTGCTACAGGACCCTGATGATACCCTGGGTACGGAAGGATACCGTCTGCAGGCCGGCGGGGCAGGCATCCGTATTGAGGCCAACACATGTGCCGGTATTTTTTACGGGTTCCAGACCCTCCGGCAACTGTTACCGGCAGCCATAGAGTCTTCCAGCCAGATCACCGGGGTGGTATGGGATGTGCCATATGTTGAGATCACAGATCATCCCCGTTATTCCTGGCGGGGTATGCACCTGGACGTTTCCCGCCATTTCTTCAGTGTGGATTTTGTCAAAGAATATCTTGACATCATGGCAATGAACAAGCTGAACCGTTTTCACTGGCATCTTACCGATGACCAGGGATGGCGTATCGAGATCAAAAGCAAACCCAAGCTCCAGAGTATTGCTGCCTGGCGCACCTGTAACGGCGTGAAATACGGAGGTTATTACACCCAGGAGCAGATCCGTGACATCGTTCATTATGCCGACAGCTTGCATATTATGATCATCCCGGAGATCGAAATGCCGGGGCATACCATCGAGGTGCTGGCGGCCTACCCTGAGCTCTCCTGCACGGATGGAGAGAACGATCACGGGGGGCCTTTCAGCGTGCGTTGCGGCGCCGGGATCTCCTCTCATATCTTCTGTGCCGGCAAGGAAGCCACTTTCCAGTTCATCGAGGATGTGCTCAGTGAGGTGGTCGATCTGTTCCCCGGTACTTATATCCACCTGGGAGGGGATGAGGCTATTAAGACACAGTGGAAGCAATGCCGCGACTGTCAGGCCCGTATGGCTGAGGAGGGATTGGCCAACGAAGAGGAACTGCAGCGCTGGTTCATGGAAAGGGTGGGGAATTTTCTGGCCACCAAGAACAAGCAATGGATCGGCTGGAGCGAGATCACCTACGGGGGGGTGCCGGCCCATGCTACCGTGATGTCATGGCTTGGTGAGGGTGCTGCCGTGACCGCTGTCCGCGCAGGACATGATGCCGTGATGTCCACTAGTTCGAAGCTTTATCTCAATAAACCCAATACAGACCTGCCGGAAGAACCGCCGGGACAGGGGAGGACCCCCATTACCCTGCAGGAAGTGTACTATTATGATCCGATGCCTGCAGGACTGACCACTCCGCAACAGGAACATATCCTGGGGCCTCATGGCTGTCTCTGGACTGAATGGATCTCCGAAGAAGATCATGCCGAATATATGATCCTTCCCCGCCTTTTGGCCCTGGCTGAGATCGGATGGACGGCAAACAGTGATGATTACAATACTTTCTACAGGAGAGTGTATTCACAATATGACCGTTTTGAAAGACTCGATTATAATGCCCGGAAGCTGGTCTTTCCTTCACATGTTTTGCCACGGGCGGTCGTTACCTGTAGCGACGATGCCCCCCTGGTGCTGAAGGTGGATGTGCCGGCGAATTCCTACTACTGGAACGATGAGTCTAATTCTACCACCGACAGCCTTGTAGTGCAAAAGAATGGGACGTACAAATGTTATGTGGAGTTTCTGGGAGAGACGAAGTGTGTATCTACCGAGGTGCTTTTCCGCACACCCCCCGGAGAACCACAGGTGGATACCACGGCTGCTGTATGGGTCGCGAGTGGAGATGCGGACGGATGGTTATGGTATGATCAGGATAGCACCCTGGTGGCTGCCGGTGATACATTCCGGCCGCCGCAGGGAGCCGAGACCCGGGGATATCATGTGGCGGGTGCTTCACAGGTGAGCAAAAGAGGGGCCGTGCACATTGTGGGTAAGACGTATGCCAGGTTGGATGACAGCGACTTTCTTAATGATGCTACGGCTTTTTCCGTTGCAGGGTGGTTCAATATCCATGACTATGATACCTGGAACAAGCTTTTCTCCAAGACACTGACCAATAGTAACAGGACTGCCGTTGAACTGGCTGATGGAAAGATCTATTTTGAGGTGGCCCGGGGTACCAACAGCTATGGCGTGACCGCTGCCGGGGCTATCCCTGCTGAGGGCTGGCATCACCTGGCTTTTGTCTATGACGGCAACGGCCGGGACAACGCTGAGCGCCTGAAAATATATATTGACGGGGAGGAAATGCCGTTGTCCTACACCGGGACCATCCCTGAAAAGACCACTAACGTACCATTTCCCTTTACGTTTGGTCAGGTTTCTGCCAACCCCGATATGGCGTTCACAGAAGTGAGCGTGTGGAACAGGCCTTTGTCACGGGCAGAGGTACAGGCATACCGTCAGATGCGGTTGAGCGGCACGGAAGAAGGACTCGTCTATTATCTGAAAACAGAGGAAAAGGAGGGGAGTGTCCTGGAAAATTCATGCAGGAACGACAACTATACCGCCATGGTGGTGAATATGCTTTCTGATACGCGTTATACGGATTATCTGAGTCTGATGCTTTACGGCTGTATCGGTGAGATGTGGCGGGTTTCGGATGTGGCGACCTTTTGGGACACACCCCGCCGGCAGGGGGGACTAACGGTCATGCCTAATCCAAACGACGGAAACTTCCGGGTCTCCATGGTCTTACCCGGCACAGGTGTTATACGTGTATCTGTTTATAATATATACGGTAACCTCCTTTACCGGGAAGAGATACCGGGAGGTGCAGCACTGAACAAAACGCTCTCCCTTTCACACCTGTCTCCCGGAAGTTATATTCTGGAGGTGGCGCGGGGTGAGTACTATCGCCAAAAACTCTTTGTGAAACAATAAACAAAGATCAGGCTCTGTGTAACTTATACTCAGAACTCGATATAATAAGCCGGCTTGTAGCGGTACTGCATGCTCACGTTGATCAGCAGCTGGATCGAGGGAATGCCGGCCCAGCTCCACTGTCCTTCACGGTTCTCCGCACCGACAAAATAGGTAAAATTGAGAATGTGCTTTTCGTCGAAGATGTACGAGATACCGGGTCCGAAACGTATATACTGGAAGCCGTTCCAGTTTTCGCGCCAGCGATAGATAAAGCCGGCGATCGCTGACAGGATGATCTTTTCACTGACTTTGTAATTGAGGAATACCACTTCGCGGAAAGCCTGGTCGGCATCGCCATGGTTGCTGATGTCGATCTGCCACTTGACCTG
>WFRO01000432.1 GCA_015486475.1 Bacteroidales bacterium | reverse complement strand
TGCCGGTACTTTCCCGTTTTCCCTTTTCCGAGAACCTACCAAAACACCCGACTACCCATGAGAAGCAAAGCACTGAGCAGGCTGCCGCTGATCTTTCTCCTCTTCTTTTTCTACCAGCTTCAGGCACAACAGGTCACCATCACAGGACAGGTTACGGATGCTGCCGATGGACTTCCTCTTCCCGGCGTGAATATCGTCATAAAAGGAACGACCCAGGGGACAGCCACCGACGCGGACGGACATTACAGCATCGCAGTCCCCAAAGGAAGTATCCTGGAATTTTCTTTTGTGGGATATGAGGTAAAAGAAGTGCCGGTTACCGGTCAGGCGACGATTAATGTGACCCTGAAAATGAAAACCGAGCAGATCAATGAGGTTGTGTTGGTAGGCTACGGCACGATGAAAAAAAGTGACCTTACCGGTTCGATATCTTCGGTAAGCAACAAAGACCTCGTCGAGCGTCCTGTCAACAGTATTGACAAAGCCTTACAAGGTCTTGTCTCCGGTCTCCAGGTCTCCACCACCAGCGGCATGCCGGGGGCGGGGGCCAAGATACGTATCCGGGGACAGGGGTCCCTCTCCACCTCCAGCGATCCGCTGTGGGTCATCGACGGTTACATAGGAGCCGATATCAACACCGTCGCCCCCGAAGATATCGAGAGTATCGAAGTGCTGAAAGATGCATCCTCCACAGCCATTTACGGAGCCCGCGGTGGCAACGGCGTCATTCTGGTGACCACAAAAAAAGGAGGAGCGGGCAAAGATCATTTCAGTTTCTCCTACTACTCCGAGTTCAGAAGCGTCGTCAAAAAAATGGATGTGCTGGATGCACCGCAGTACATGCGGCTGCGTAACAAAGCCCTCACCAACGACGGCTTCCCTGCCCAGTTCACCCAGGACGAGATCGACCTGAAAGCTCCCGTCACCTCCACAGGATACATCGCCAACACCAACTGGCAGGATGTGGTTTTCCGCAATGCCATGGCCCACTACTTCAACCTTATGTTCTCCGGGGGTAATAAAAAGACCACCTATTCGGTGGGCGCCAATTTTAAAAAGGAAGACGGGATCATATATTATTCGAACTACCAGCGGGGCTCGCTGTTGCTGAACCTCAACCATGAGATCAACAAAAAGATGAAACTGGGTGTCAGTGTTAAGGCCTATGCGAACAAACAGCGGGGGTTTTCGGTACCCACCACCTCCACCTGGGCATACGGCGCTGCCGGCGGAGCGGTCATCTCCCTGCCGATCTATCCTGTCTATGACTCGCTGGGGGATTATTACACGACCAATATCTGGGACAACCCTCTCCTGGCAGCTGAGGGTGACAAGGACATCCGCTCCAATGCCGATGTCCAGGGAACCTTTTTCTACAGCTATGAACCCATCAAGGGCCTGACGTTCCAGGCCAACCTGGCCGGGGAGTACCGCACCAGCATGCGGACCCGCTTTGTCACTTCCCGCCTCACGGAAGCCACCCTCACACAAAACCTGGCCAAAGGACTGATCGCACAGGGCAATTACGCCAAATGGATCGGCAGTATAACCGGCACGTATGATAAGACTTTTGCGAAATATCACCACCTCACCGTCCTGCTGGGTTTTGAACAGGAGGTGATCAACTCCAACTCCCACCAGATCAATGGCACGGACATCAACAAAGAGTCTTTGCTGTGGTATGATTTCAGCGCTTTTGATCCCGATCTATACAAACCTTATTCCGACTGGTGGAAATCGGTCTATATCTCCCAGTTCGGCCGTCTGAACTATGTCTTTCATGACAAATACATCTTCCAGGCCACGGTGCGGCGCGACGGCTCCTCCAGGTTCGGACCCAACAAGAAATACGGGATCTTCCCCTCTTTTTCCGCAGCGTGGAAAATGCACCATGAGAAATTCATAGAAAACCTGGGTATTTTCAGCGCCCTGAAGCTCCGGTTCAGCTGGGGCCAGTCGGGGAACGACCGGATCGCCCTCTACCAGTGGCTGCCTGAGATCAGCTACAACGTTGCACATACCCTGGCCGTCTTTGACGACAATGTGGTGCACGGGGCAACCATCAGCAAGATCCCCAACGAGGACATCGGCTGGGAGGTTTCATCCATCACGGATGCAGGTGTGGACATGGGATTTCTTGACAACCGTCTGTATGTCAACTTTGATTACTATGACCGTCTCACCAGTGATCTCCTGTGGAACCAGTTGCTCCCCCTTTACACGGGCTATGGTGACGGTTGGAATACCAACGGTGTGAAGATCACCTCCAACCTGGCCAAAATGGACAACAAAGGATTTGAAGTGACCGTGGGAGGCACACCCGTCAGCAAAGGCAACTGGAAATGGACGGTGGACGTTAACTTTTCCACCAATAAGAACAAAGTGCTGAACCTGGGAGACCAGGATGCTTTCTATGTTGGTTACACCAAAGTGGAGGTAGGACAGCCCATCGGCAATCTCTGGGGATTCAAAACCGCCGGTCTCTATTCCCTCCAGGACTCCATCAACGGAGAGATACCTACAGGGAAAAGACCGGGCGATCAGAAATATATTGACGTGAACGGCGACAGCATCATCAACGACCTCGACCGCACCTATATCGGCAATGCCCTCCCCGATTTCATCATAGGGCTGAACACAAGGCTGTCCTGGAAAGGGATCGAGCTGAGCATGATCTGCAACTGGGTGTCCGGCGTGGACATGTACAACGGCACATATGAATCCCTGGCCAAAGGCGATCTGGGCCGTCAGAACGGCGGGACCTTCCTGCTGGATGCCTGGTCACATGAGAACCAGGAGTCCTCCATCCCACGCCTCTCTACCAACTACCAGACCAAAACAAGTGACCGTTTTGTGGAAGATGCCTCTTTTTTCAAGATCTCTAACATCATGCTTTCCTACAACTTCCCCGAGACCCTCCTGCACAAGATAAAGATGAATGCCTTGCGCCTGTATATCAGCGGGCAGAATCTGGTGACCATTACCTCCTATAGCGGTTTTGATCCGGAGCAGCAATCAGGCGGGAATTCCAACCTGAACATCGGCTTTGACAACAAGAACTATCCCTCTTACCGGAGTGTCACCATCGGTTTGAACATAGGTTTTTAACAGAACGGCTATCATGATCATGATGAAGACAACGATGAAAGTAACGATGAAAATATCACACAAACTAACCAGACCTCTGTGGATCACCGGCGCAGCGGTCCTGTTCCTGCTGACCTCCTGCCAGTCGCTGGATGAGCCGAAACCCGGCTTTCTCGATCCGGAAACGTTCCTGGAGAAACAGCAGGATGCCCTGGACCTCCTGGCCGGCGCTTATTCGGGACAATACTCCATCATGTCCTACCTGAAATCCTGGATCATCCTCAATGATATCGGTTCCGACGATTGCGGGTATATCTATGCCGAGTTCCCCGACCGGGTACAGTATGACCGTTTTATTTACGACCCGGAGTACAGGGATGTCCTGAACATGTGGTGGCACCACTACATGATCGTCAACCGTGCCAGCCTGGTGATCTCCAACGTGCCGGATATGCCGGACTATGTCTTTGACTCTCCCTCCATGAAGAAAAGGATCATTGCCGAAGCCCGTTTCCTGCGGGCCTATAACTATTTTAACCTGGTCAGGGGCTGGGGGGATGTCCCTTTCTTCGGTGACAACTATGTAGCAGATCCGGTAGGCGCCACCGATATGGAACGGACAGATGTGAACACCATCTACGATTTCATCATTGAGGACCTGGAAAAAGCGGAGGCGGACCTGTGGGACCGCACCCGCGTGGAAAAAGGAAGGGCCACACGGGGAGCGGCGCAGGCCCTGTTGGCCAAAGTTTATCTCACCCGCGCCGGATGGCGGCTGGATGCCAATACGGGTGAGATGGTACAGGGCGATCCCGCCAACTGGACTAAAGCCGCCCAATGGGCCAAAAAGCTGATCGACGAAGGAGAGTACGGTCTGCTCGACAGCTTCCGCCTGGTGTTCCCGGCACGGCCGGAGACCTATTCCTGGGAAAACAACCGGGAACAGATCTATTTTGTCAATGCCGTGGAAGAAGGCCCCTGGTTTGAAACGAAAAAATACTACGGGCCACGGCGCTTCGACAATATGGGCGCCTATTCCTCCTACGTGGGAGAGGTCGAGCTGTACAACTCTTTCGACCCTGCCGATAAAAGACTGGGCACCACTTATCTGATGTGGGTCTTTGACAGGGATTTCAACCGGCGGTTCTATCTGACCGACCCGAAAGACATATGGTTCTGGTGGCCGGGGCTGAACATCCCACACATCAACAAATACCTCCCGGACGAGCAGTTCTATGAATACCCGCCCAAAGAGAACCTCTCCGGCACCAATTTCCCCCTCTTCAGGTATGCCGAGGTATTGCTGATGTATGCGGAGGCGGAAAATGAGGTGAACGGCCCCACCGGTGAGGCCACAGAAGCATACAACCAGGTGCGGCGCCGTGCAGGGCTCAGCGAATGGCCCAACGTCACGGATCCGGATGGCAATCTCTATCCCAACGACCAGGAGGGTTTCCTGCAGGCAGTCCGCCAGGAGAGGAGATATGAGCTGGCCTTTGAGTCGAAACGACTGTTCGACCTGCGACGCTGGGGCAACCTGGTGGAGTTGATACGCCACCGTGCGGAACTTCCCGTACACACCCAGGAAGATGTGATCCGGGCCCAGAACATCACGAAATACCACAACCTGTGGCCCATACCTTATTACGAGATCCAGCGCAACCCGAAACTCAAACAGAACCCGGGCCTGTAAAACCATTGCCCTATGAAAAAGACATTCCATATCCTGTTGCTTTGTTCCTTTGCCCTCCTGGCAGGAAGATCTGCCGAGGCACAGATCAGAACCCTCTCCATACGGGTGAAAGCGGATGTCACGCTGAAACAGTCAGACCCCGACCGGAACCTGGGCTACCATCCCAACAATGCCGTATGCAACTGCGGCCAGGAGACCTGGCTGAAGTTTGATCTCCAGGGCTTGTCAGGACAACTGCTCCCGGGAGAAGAGATCCTCTATGCCGAGGTTATGATGCGTGTCTCATGGAATGCCACAGGCGGGATCCGCGTCATACATCTCCGCGACGATGATAACTGGAATGAGGGCAACGGCACCCAGGACCTCGCCGACAACCTGGACGGCATCACCTGGAACAAGGCCATCACCATGACCCCCTCCATCGATGATCCCGCCTTTCACGATACTCTCTACACCAAAGAACACTGTGGTCTGATGCCCACGAAAGAATATTTCCCCGTACTGAGTGCGGTGCAAAGTGAACTCAGTGATACCGGCAATCAGCTCATGACCCTGCGCATCATCCCCTATGCCGACACTACGGAAGAAGAAGCCTGGCTGGGATTCATCTCCCTGCAATCACCCGCATCGGCCTGGAACCTGGAGGTGGACGACGAAGGCTATCCCGTCGAAGCACCGCACCTGTTGGTATACGCCGGCATAGCTCAGCAGAGGTTCAGTGACTATGTTAAAATGGGAGATACCGCTTATTACAATTTTACTCCCTCCTCTTTCGGAACCTGGCTCGTAGAATCGGACGAAAATGACCTGCGGCTCCATCTTGCAGAAAAAACAAGCGTGGATACGAACACCTGGAAACCGGCTGCTTTTGCCATTTTCCGGGACACTGTCTTCGAAGATCCCGACATCAGACTGACCGCAAAAATGAATTACGTCACCCCTTCGGGAATATTTTTCCCGTACAACGATTTCATTGTGATCTTCGGTTATACCGATGAAAACAATTTCTCCTATTTCGCTTTTTACGGTGATGATGAGAGCGGCACATTCAGGATCATTGACGGAAAACGCTATCGTGTTGGCGAAGCCAATCCCATGCCGGCTCTCAGCGACACCCTCTACCATAGCTACCAGATCGTTAAAGAAGGGGCTACGGTTACGGCCTATATTGACAGTACGGAATATTTTACGGTAACGAATGACTCCCTGGACGTGATGGGCAAAGTGGGAATAGGCTCTCATAACGATCCCGTTTTCTTTGATGATATCCATGTGGACGGTTACAGTCAGATCACCGGGATCCGGGCAGTGGCTTCCGCCTCATCGGTCCGGGTTTTTCCCACACTCACCCGGGACGTCCTCACGGTCAGGAGCAGGCACCCCATTACGGCTTATCAGATCGTGGACATGAACGGAAAAAAGGTGCTGGAGAAACAGATCTCTCCTGCCACCCGGTTCATGATAGACCTGGCTCCCGTATCCCCGGGGGTCTATCTGATACGGCTGACAGAGGAGGGGAAAAAGGTGGTGGTCACAAAATGTATCAAACAATAACATTAAAGATATGTTTACTCAAACAGTTTCTATTTCTAACCAAAACTTTCAAGTTATGAAACACAAACTTTACTTTTTCAAGGCAACTGCAGTGCTGCTGGCATTGTTCCTCACTGCAGGGATGTTGTCTGCCCAGTCGGTGAACACATCCATTACTGCGCAGACCGACACTTTCACCGCCACTTTTGATGTGGTACCTTCAGATGCCCCCATGAACGGAGGGGTTGGGTTCTCCAACGGCGAAGTATCTGCCTGGGGAGAGATGAGCACCATCCTCGGTTTCCGGTCCGGCGGGGTCATCGATGCCCGCAATGGTGAGGAATATGATGCTTTGCAGACGCTGAAGTATGAGGCAGGCAAGGTATATCACGTCATGATGACCGTGGATGTGCCCAACAACCTCTACAGTGTCAAAGTGCAGCCGGAAGATGGTCTGCCGGTAGTGATCGCCAAAGACTATGCCTTCCGGGTGTCTGCCACAACCCTGGACAATTTCTTCTCTCACAACGACTCGATCATCGCCTGGGGAGGGGTGCACGATGCCACCCTGGATGTGACGAACTTCACCATCCTGGATGAGCCGGTCATGATCGACTATGAGCCTACGATCAACATGCCGATCGCTTCCCGTGGCGATACCTTCACGGTATCTTTCGACATCACCCCCTCGGATGCTCCGATGAATGCCGGCGCAGGTTTTTCCAAAGGTGAAGTGGCTGCCTGGGGACAGATGAGCACCATCGTGGGCTTCCGTTCCGGCGGGATCATCGATGTCAGGGACGGTACCGCCTATAAAGCCCTGGAAGTACTGCCCTACGAAGCAGGTAAGACCTACCATGTCATCATGACCATTGATGTGGCCCACAATCTTTACAGTGTACAGGTGACACCCGACGGTGCTGCGCCGGTAATACTGGCCAAAGACTTCAGCTTCCGCGTCACTGTGGATTCGCTGAACAATTTCTTCACCCACAATGATACCATCATTGCCTGGGGTGGTATCCACGGCGCCCAGCTGATCTGTGAACATTTCAACATTGCCGACACGGTTATGAAGATCGACAACAGTATCACGGTAGGTACAGCCATCAACACACCCATACCCAGTCAGACCGGCCGCTTCACAGCCGAGTTCGACGCCGTGCCATCGGATGATTCCATCAACGGCGGACTGGCCTTCAGTAAAAACCTGGCCGGCAACTGGCCCGAGCTGAGTACCATCGTCCGCTTCACTCCCATGGGTAAGATCGACGTGCGGAACGGAGGCATGTATGAAGCCCTGAATGACTACAATTATTACAAAGGACGCAGCTACCACTTCAGCATGTATGTGGATGTGCTGAACCAGACCTACAACGTATCGGTCACCGGCGACGATCACCAGACCGTCGTGCTGGCTAAAGACTATGCTTTCAGATTACCGGCCGACACGCTGAACTACCGCGTGGTGATGATCGACACCAACCAGGCGTGGGGAGGCAAGCCCGGCAGCATGATCGATGTGACCAACTTCATGATCCATGGCGCCTGGGCAAATGCCAATATCTATTCAACCGATACACCTCCGGTGATAGACGGAGATATTAGCGACGGATTCTGGGATGCTTATGAAGCTCACAAGGTAAATCTGAAACAACCATGGCCCAGCTCACCGTGGTATGGTCCGGTAGACTTCTCAGCTTACTGGAAAGCTGCCTGGGATGCTGATTCCCTCTATCTCATGGTGGATGTGAACGACTCGATCCTGTACAACGGGGGTGCTCCCGCCTGGAACCATGATGCCTTCGATGTCTATTTCGGACTCCTCAACAATCGCAACGGACTGGGTGGCGATGGCAGTGATACTTCCAAGTTCCTGATCAATGTTCTGTGGAAAGATGTTCCCGGAAGCAACGGCGGCACCTGGGACAAACGTTACGTGTGGGTTGACCGGGATGATGGCAAAGGATATGTGGCCGAATTCGCTTTCGCATGGAGTGATCTGAACTCAAAAGGCTACGATATCGACTTTACTGCCGGCACACCGTTCCTCTTCGATATTCATTTGGTAGATGATGACAATCCGGCCTGGGATGATATGAGCATCTGGTCCTGGAGCTCACCGGCCAACTGCTGGGGTACTATGGATATGGCCGGGGAGGTCACGCTGGCCAACACCCTCAACACCTCCGACCTGACCGAGGCCATAGACAGTGCTGCAGGCATCCTGGATACTGCCACGATAGGCAACGGAGTGGGTGAATATACACAGGAGAAAGCCGATGCCCTCACCGATGCCCTGAACACGGCAGAGACCTTCTATAAAAATATAGGACCTGCCACTACCCAGGATGAGGTAGATCAGACCACCACCGACCTGCTGGCCGCCATCGAGGCGTTCACGCCCAACACCACCGGTGTACAATCGGTGAAAAAGGCACAGTTCTCTGTCTATCCCAACCCGGTACACGGGACCCTGACCATAAGCCATCTGAAAGATGCCACCACCGTCGGGATCTATAACATGACGGGAGCCGTCATGAAGGTGATACAGGTACAGGGACGCAGCGAAGTGACCCTCGATATGTCGGATATGACCAACGGGATCTACATCCTGAAGGTGACCTCCGCACAGCAGAGCACCACCCGCCTCGTGGTGAAAAAATGACCACCACTGACCCTTCAGACACCGGCGGCTCCGGCTGCCGGTGTCTTTTTCCTTTCCTCATCATTTGCGGGCTTATACGCTCCTGACAAACCCCTGTGCTATGAACAAAACCCGGAACAGAACGGTACCCGTCCCCGTACATTACCTGATCCTGCTGATAGCGGCCATGTTCCTGCTGCCTTTTCACACAACCTGGGCCCAGGAATCCACGGTAAAGATCAACTACCAGGGGAAAGACTATACCCAACTGAAACATGCCTGGACGGCCCAGTGGATCACACACCCTTCTGCCTCCACACTGGATTACGGAGTGTTCCTCTTCCGCAGGAGCTTTGACCTGGAGGAGGTGCCGGACTCTTTCGTCGTA
>WFRO01000431.1 GCA_015486475.1 Bacteroidales bacterium | reverse complement strand
GATCGTGGATGCCGCTTATCTCTCTTCCCGGGAGAACCGTGTTGTACACTTCTGAACAACCGGTACCTTTTTTATTTGTTGTTAAAGAATGTTGACTGTAATATGTGAAATATTAACAGGGCGGGGTGTGGGTGATCAAAAGACAGGTGCGATTGGTGAAAATCCTATATAAATAGATTAAAATTTAGTAAACAATCCTTTTCATTTCTCATTTAATTTGTTATGGTGAAGTGCATGAGATCGTGGACGAATGAAGATATATTGTACATATATTAACAATAAGGAGCTCTACTTTATACTTTCCAGACCTTTCTTTATTTATTAACTAAACCTAAAGCTTATGAAAAAAAAGGTTCTACACGTGTTCTTTTTGTTGGCCTTTCTCACCACGAGTGTTTGGGCACAAAAGACAGTGACCGGTGTCGTCACGGATGATACCGGTAGTCCGTTGCCGGGTGCCAATGTCATGATCGTCGGCACCCAGCAGGGTACGATCACGAACCAGGATGGTCATTATTCCATTCAGGTTCCGGGGAATGATGCCGTTTTACGGTTTTCATTCGTAGGTATGCAACCCCAGGATATCAAAGTGGGGGATAAAACGGTTATCGATGTGATGCTGCGCACTGAGTCGCTCAACGAGGTGGTTGTGACAGCCCTGGGCATATCCCGCCAGAAAAAATCGCTGGGTTACTCCGTGGCCGAAGTGAAGGGGGATGAACTGACGGATGTCCCCCATGAGAACCTTGTGACTTCCCTCGCAGGAAGGGTTGCCGGTGTGACGATCAACTCCACGGCAGGACCGGGTTCTTCGGTGAGCATGACCATCCGGGGCGAGTCCTCGCTGACCAGTGATAACCAGCCTTTGTTCGTTGTGGATGGTATCCCGATGAACAATACGCTGAACAACGTGACCCAGATGGCCGACCGCACGCCGGTCGACTACGGGAATGCCATTTCCGATATCAATCCGGAGGATATTGCGAGCATCTCCATCCTGAAAGGCCCGAGTGCGGCTGCTTTGTATGGCTCCCGTGCTGCCAACGGGGTGGTGCTGATCACCACCAAATCCGGTAAAAAGAGCAAAGGCCTCGGTGTATCCATCAGCAGCAGTACCGTGTTTGACAAACCTTACCGCTGGCTGCTGAACCAGAACCTCTTCGCCAACGGCAAGCGGCCTTATACACAGGACAACCGGCCCAACAACGGCCTGCCGTACTACCTTGTCCCGGCGGGGGATGCCGGATGGGTAGGACCCCAGATGGACAAGGGTATGATGGCCTACGTATGGCCCTACTTTGACAAGGACGGGAACCTCACACCCACGGAACTGGTTTCCCATCCGGATAACTGGAAAGAGTTCTTCAAGACCGGATATACTACGGAAAACAGTGTGTCCATTACCAATGCTACGGATAAGGCCAACTACCGTTTGTCTTATGCCAATATGACCAACAGAGGGGTCATACCCAACAGCGATCTGCACAGGAACTCTATAGGCCTTAACTCTACCGTGAAGATCCTGAAGAACCTCTCGGTCACGGCCAATATCAACTTTGTAAATACAGGCGCCAACAACAGGCCGGCCGGTGACAGAGGGGCTAACCCAATGAGCGCACTGGCCTATACCAACTCTTCCATTGATATCAATGATCTGAAACAGTACTGGGTGGAAGGTAAAGAGGGGATCCAGCAGAACGGGCCCTATAACCTGGTGGTCAATCCGGATGGTACCTACGGTGTCGACCACATGCGCGATAATCCCTATTTTCTGGCCTATCAGGTGAACAACCCCTTCAACAGGAACCGTGTTTACGGGAATTTAAGGATCGACTGGGAGATCCTGCCGGGACTGTCCGTTTTTGCCCGTTACAATGTCGACCAGTACAGTGAGAAGCGGGAGACCAAGATCGCTCCAAGCTATTCCCGTGAAAAGAACGGTTTTTACGGCATCCAGGACCTCTACAGAAGTGAGCAGAATGCCGATTTCCTGTTTACTTATGACAAGACCCTGAATGATTTTAGTTTGACGGCCTCTTTCGGTGGTAATTACAGGTACAATTACAGCAACGGTCTGACTACCCAGGCCAAAAGAAGAGGTGCCGGGCTGATCGTTCCCAACGTGTATACGATCTCCAATATCTCGCCCGACAACATTGTCTATTATTCGGGTTATTCCAAAAAAGGAGTGTACAGTCTCTACGGTCTGGTGAGTCTGGGTTACAAATCCATGATCTATCTGGATCTGACCGGCCGCAACGACTGGTCCAGTACCCTGCCTCCCGAGAACCGTTCCTACTTCTATCCTTCTGCTTCTCTGAGCATGCTGCTGAACAATATGTTCAACATGGGTAACCAGGTCTCCCTGGTCAAACTGAGAGGTGGCTGGGCCATGGTAGGTAACGATACCGATCCTTACCGGCTGAATGCCACCATGGGCGATCAGGGCCCCTGGGGCAACCAGACCCGTCTCACCACTTCCGGGACCCTTCTGCTACCCGACCTGAAGCCTGAGATACAGACCTCGTGGGAGATCGGGACTGACCTGGCTTTCCTGAACAACCGTGTGAACGCTTCTTTTACCTATTATCATGCGGATAATAAAAACCAGATCCTGAACATCGGTCTGCCTCCTTCTTCCGGATATTCCTCCAAGCAGATCAATGCCGGACTGATCTCCAGCAAAGGTATTGAGCTCTCTATCGGTGGCACGCCGGTGAAAACCTCGGATTTCACCTGGGATCTCAATTTCGTATTGTCGAAAAACAAGACCATCGTCAAAGAACTGGCTGAAGGGTTCGATTACATACGTTTGTGGTCAGATGCCAAAGGAGGCGCTTATTCCTGGGTAGGGGATGAGATTGGACAGATCATCGACCGTGCCATGGTACGGGTGAAAGATCCCAACTCTCCCTATTACGGATGGCCTATCCTGGACGATGAGGGCTGGGAAGACAGCGACCGTACCCTCCAGGATGAGAACGGCAACAGGGTAGCCCCTGTGATCGGTAATTTCAACCCGAAAGCACTGGTCGGTCTGCAGTCGTCGCTGAGATACAAACGTCTCTCCCTGAGCTTTAACCTCGACTGGAGGATAGGAGGGCAGTTTGTATCCCAGACCTACCGGTATATCGAATCCGACCTCCACACCACCAGATGGCTGAACAAAGTGCATAACTTCAGCAATATCAGTGACCTGCCGGCGTATCTGAAAGAGCATGCCGACCAGTACCTGTCACCCGACGGTGAGTTTTACGTCCTTGTGGGAGGCCCGACCAAAGAGCTGGGCGGTCTGGAACATACCGAAGGTGGTATAACCCTGAATGATGGCGTTTTCATGCCCGGTGTGGTGGGTCATTATGATGACAATGGCAATTTTGTGGCCGAGCGTGAGAACCTGGGTGGACCGGGCACACCGACCATCCGTTACCAGGACTACTACGGCTGGAGCTACACACGGAACGCTACTTTCGATGCCGATTATGTCAAGCTGAGAGAGATCGCCCTTACCTATAACCTGCCTTCTTTTACCAAGGCGATCAAGCACTTTGCGATATCTCTCTACAGCCGGAACATTATCCTCTGGACCAAAGCCAAGATCAATGTTGACCCTGAAAGGGCCTATCAGCCGGACAGCAACGTCCAGGGCAATGGCATCCAGTTCAAGCAGGGTATCGAAAGGTATAATGTCGCACCCTGGACCATACCCATCGGTTTCAAGCTCAATATGACATTTTAATTGGATAACGGAAAAAACCAGATAGCTATGAAAAACAAAAATGTAATATATATGATGTTTCTGGTTCTGTTCGCGGTTGTGCTGGGCTCCTGCAGCGACCAGCTTACCGATATGAACGTGAACCCGAACGGGGTGGACCCCTCCACGGTCAATCCCAACCTGATGATGGCTACCGTGATCACCAATACGGCAGCACCCTATCTGAATGAGAGTTTTGACGGAGATGTGGCCGGTGTGATGCAGTACGTGCAGAAGAGTGGCTGGAGCTCCGGACTGAACAAATTTGACTGGACCGGCGAGCGCTCCTGGGGAGGCAGATACTCCGTGCTGAGAGATCTGCAACACCTCTATGACAGAGCCGGCGAAGAAGGGATGGAGTTCCAACAGGGCGTGGCCATCGTGTTGCGTGCTTTTAACTACGGTTATATCGCCGATTCCTGGGGAGATGCTCCTTACACCAAAGCTCTGAATGCGCCGGAAGGCGGACAGGAAGACATGTTCCCGGAGTTTGATCCGCAGGAGACGATCTACCGCGGCATTATTGATGAACTGAAAAAGGCCAATACCCTTCTCTCGAAATCCAAAGGGGAATACAAAGGTATTGACCCCGATGCCGACCTGATCTACCATGGTGACCCGGCACAGTGGAGAAAATTTGCCAACTCCCTGATGTTGCGCTATTATTTGCGCGTTTCTTCCAAACTCTCCGACTTTGCCAAACAGGGTATCGAAGATATCATCAGCGACCCGGGTACTTATCCTATCTTCACCTCCAATGAGGATGATGCCACCATGGGGTACGTGGGTACCTCTCAGGATGATTCCTGGCCCAATGCCATTGCTTTCGATGCTTCACACAGTAATTTCGACCGTGTGCAGCTTTGCGAAGGTTTCAGGGATGTCCTCTGGGAGCGGCAGGACCCGCGCCTGGGCGTTTGGTTCAATAAGGTGAGGATACCCATCAAGGTCTCCACCGATTATACACCTGTGGCGGATACCATCGTGGACGGTGTTCGTTATCTGCAACCCGACTCCATGGCTGCCAGAGGCTGGGTGGTCTATAATAAAGACACCTGGGTGGCCGATCTGGAAGCCGGCAAAGTGCTGGTGGATACCATGGATTATGTGGGCATGCCGGTAGGAGCCAATGTAGGAGACGGATCCGAATGGAACCTTAACCCGAACATTGTGCAGGGTGGTTTCAATGTTCACTGTTCTGCTTTGGCTGACATGTATCAGGAGGCCAAAGGCGACCTGCTGAAAGCACGCCTGATGTCCTATGCCGAGGTGTGCTTCATCCTGGCTGAGGCTGCTCAAAAAGGCTGGAGCGTAGGATCGCAGCAGTCCTGGTATGAGAAAGGGATCACAGCCTCTTTTGATACATGGGGTGTAGGGGATGACCTGTCCGCATACATGTCCATGCCCGGCGTGGCTTATGACGGCTCGCTATATCAGATCATGGAACAGAAATGGATCGCCAACTGGACGGTGGCCCATGAAGCCTGGTGCGACTGGAGAAGGACCGGATTGCCGCATTTTACCTTCGGTCCTACCGTTAAAAGAGATGCTATGCCTATCCGGTTCCGTTACGGCAATGCTGAGAAGGACAGGAACAATTCCAACTACCTGAAGGCCGTCGATAATCTGGAGGAAACACCCTTCACGGCTACGGATGGTAAAGACAGTTCCTGGTCCAGGTTCTGGCTGCTCCAGGGTACGGGAATACCTTACTGATTAGTTGTAAAAGGGTTAATACTACACTGAAAAAAAAGTAAATAAGCTCCGGCTTATTTACTTTTTTTTGTTATCATTGAGCATGAACAAATCTCCGAAATAAGGGGAACAGAAAACGGTATCCTCCAAAAACTGAACGTGCTATGATGAAGTACGAAGGAAAATACAAGGTGTTCGACACCTCTCGTATTCGCACCTACCCTGTTCGGGAGCGGGATAATAAGGTGCACCTGTCCGACCTGGTCGATCCGCAGGAGGTGATCGCGGGAAAATATGATGTATCAAAATATGTG
>WFRO01000430.1 GCA_015486475.1 Bacteroidales bacterium | reverse complement strand
AGCTCACGTCCTTCGTTGCCCAGCCAGAACCAGGAGCCGCGCAGATGACCGGTGGCACCCATATACAGGCCGATGAGAGCCCCTACGGCCACGATCACCAGCGCCAGCCAGAGCACATCCACAAGCCAGGGATGCTTGTGATCCTTATTGGCTACCCACGGAGCGATGAGCAGACCCCCTACGAGCCAGCCTACAGCTACCCACAGGATGGCCAGCTGCGTGTGAATGGAGCGGATGACATTGAAAGGCAAAATACTCTGGGGAAAGATAAAAGCCTTGGTGGGTTCTGTATAAATGTGCGCAAGATAGCCGCCGACGAACAACTGCAGGACGAACAACAAGGCCACTATAGGCACATACTTGATCAGCTTTTTCTGCGACTTAAAGAGGGAGGTCACCTTCATGGCCGGCTGTAGCTCCTCGTCTTTCTTGAAGAGATATTCATAAGAGAGGAAGATCACAATGATCGTGAGAGTCCACAGCAGCAGGAACTCCCAGAGCGATACTTTGTGGTAGTTAAAATTGAGATCCTGGTCCACCAGTGGTTCGTAGGGCCAGTTGTTCGACCAGGTGCGGTCGGCATTGGGACGTTTGGTGGAAGCCACCAGTTGGGACCAGTCGACAAAAGCCGCGATCTTCTTAGCCTCTTCGGGCTTGATGACGCCGCCGGGGAAAGCCCTTTCAGGATCCCCTTCCACCAGCATCTTCACCAGCCGCGCTACATTGTTCTTGTAAGCCATGGTGGAGGCTTCGGTGTAAGTCACCACATCATCGGTCAGATGGGTCTCTTCCTTGATCTCCTGTTTGACCCGCTCTTTTACGGCGCCTTCCTCGACGGCGGAGAGGGCATCCTTTCCTTTGCCGTACATCTGTTTGCCATAATAATCATACAGATCTTCCACCCTGTGATGGTAAAACGTGGTGGAAAAATCAGGACCCATGTAAGCACCCATACCCAGCAGGGTGCCCCAGTCAGTGAGGTCAAACTCCTGGAAATAGGCCTTCCCCTGAACGATGTCGTCGTAGGTGTAAAGCACTTCCCCTGATGAGGATTTTACCTGCTGGGGAATAGGCGGTACCTCCTTGTGCAGGTTTGCCGTGTAGTAGATCAGGATCGATACCATGAAAATGGCAATGATCCAGAAGGCCGTGTAAAGCCCCTTTTTGGTCATAAACCGGTCAAGCAATGTCTGTTTCATACGATAATGGTTTAAGGGTTAATGAAAAATTTAAAATTTCGTTATCTGGTTGTTTTTCACTTCTGCCAGTGTCGTATTATTGAGGAAATCCAGCAACTCTTCCCGGATGGGCGCCCATTTCTCATGCAGGCTGCAGGGGTTATCATCATTACATTCTGAGAATCCCAGCAGACAGGAGGTGTATTTGTCCATACCTTCCACCGTATCAATGATCGAGGAGAGATAGATGCGGTCGGCATTCCGGGCAAAGACATATCCGCCTTCCCGCCCCCGGATGCTTTTTATAAAACCTGCCTTGGAGAGGGTGGTCAACAGTTGCCGCAGATATTTATCCGGGATGTTCAATGTTTGAATAAGGTGCTGGGCAGAGAATACCTGTAGATCGGAGTTGATCATATAACTCAACACCCGGATCGCATACTGGGATGTCTTGGACAGGATCATTATATACTATATTGACATAGAATATAAACACAAATATAAATAATTATTATTTAATCAGATAAAAAAACAAAGCAAAATTTATGAGCTGAATAAAATAAATTATATGATGTATGGGTAGGAAATAGGTATTTGGGGGCGTGGAAAAAGAGTTGAATAGTTGATGAGTTGAATAGTTGATAAGTTAGTGAGACTACGATTTGTTGAGGCGAAGCCGTGAAGAAATCGTAAAGTCGAACTCCTGCCTGTCGCCTGCCTGCCGCCTGCCTGCCGTTAGGCAGAGTAGGCAGGGCAGACAGGAATCCCGGCTTGCCGGGGTTGATAAGTTGGTTAGAAATACCCGAACCAGATCACAGGGTTACGGACCGGCATATTGCGTATGACCTCAGGATTTTCCGGAAAGTGTGGATATTTTGCCCAAAGATCGAACCATTCCTTTTTATTGAACCTTATGGCTCCGAAGAGGAAAGCAGGCTGGGCTACCGGCCATTGCTCCCAATACATGACATCCTTTGGATAAGGCCATTTTGCTTTGTTTTTTACGAAAGGAGCCATCCAGGCAATAGCTTTTTTGATGTTCTTCCCATCCGGTGT
>WFRO01000429.1 GCA_015486475.1 Bacteroidales bacterium | reverse complement strand
ACCACCTGTTCGGCCCGGTAGCCGTCCAGCTCGCCATGGTTGACGCGCCACAGGACGTTCTCGATGCGGTCCCACCCACAGCCCATGTTCCTCACCCCTTTGGGTGCAAGATAACGGTTCCAGGCCTCCGGACCCCGCTGGAATTTACATCCCGGCACGCCTCCCCAGTAATGGGTGATGGAGTTGCCCAGGAAGACGATCCGGGGCGGGTTGGCGGCATTCTCTTTCAGAATATTCTCATGCCGCTTCTCCCAGAGATAGTTTTTGGGTTCCCGGTCCTGGGTGACCGGTTTTGTAGCAGGCGTATTTCCGGCCGGCATTTTCAGGATATGCCGTATTACGTGCTCATAGGCCCGGGCATAGTATTCCATCCCCAGGGCATTGGGATGGACGCCGTCGGTCTGGCTGTCGAGGTTCTGACCGATCTCCTCCTTTGTCAGCAGCCAGATGTTCATCTTCCCGTCCGCCTTCATCTCCGCAAAGGCCTGCTCCTGCACCCGGTTGATGTCGTCATAATTTCTGAAGCTGCCCGGACTGATCTCCCCATCGGTATAGCCGTCATGTTCCACCAGGAGGATAGGCGTTTCCGGATGTTTTGCCTGCAGGCTTTCCACCGATGCGATGATGCGGTCATGTACCTCCTGGTCTGTAAAGCGGGGGGCTATCATATTGGGCAGGCAGTCGAGGACATAAAGGCCGGCATCTATCTCATTGATCAGGTCTATCAATTCTTTTTCCAGCATGCCGTTGCCGGAGAATGCCAGGTTGATCACGGGCCTGTCGAGACGGCGTTCCAGCAGGTTGCTCCATGCCAGGCCGGCACGCGGAGCACAGGCGCCCTGCGCAATGGAGGTACCGTAGACGACGATGGGTTTTTCGCGCCGCAACGGCCATGGCTGAAAAAGGGCTGTATCGGGCATACCGATCTGCAGCCACTTCACGTGGTTGTACAGGGGCAGGTAGAGCCGGTACTCCCGGCCCATCCTGTGATACTTATCATTGGGACGGATCCCTTTATACTCATACCGGATGGTATCCCCGAAATGATAATATCCCTTCACCCACATCCATCGGCCCTCGCTGTCACGGGCATACAGATCGATGCCGCTGACGCCTGTAGCCGGCATGTGGGGGTAAGCCAGCATGTCGCTCACCCCGTAACGGATCACAAAATGGTCCGCATTGCTGCGAAAACGGATCACCAGGCCGGCAGCATCTTTGGAGAGACCCCACACCGGCTTGCGCACTTTTGCTTTGGCCCGTGCCGGCAGCCGGTCATAGAAGCCCTCCGTCTCCCCCGTCCAGGCCTGTCCTTCGAGCAAGGGAAAAGGATTTTTTTCAGGATTCCACCATGTCAGCCCCTCCTGCGAAAAGAGAGGAAGGGATAAAAGCAGGGATAAGAGGAAAAGGTTCAGGGTTTTCATGGGTGTGGAGTATTTGGAGTACTTTGAGTGCCTAAAGTGCGCTAAAGTGCCTAAAGTTAAAAGTTACTGGTTTCGGGTTTCGGGTTTCGGGTTTCGGGTTTCGAATATCGAGCATCGAGCATCGAGCTTAACTTTATTCCCCAATGATCTTCACCAGCACACGTTTGCGGCGTTTGCCGTCGAACTCGCCGTAGAAGACCTGCTCCCACGGACCGAAGTCGAGACTCCCGTCGGTTACGGCGATGACCACCTCGCGTCCCATGATGGTGCGTTTCAGGTGGGCATCGGCATTGTCCTCGAAGCCGTTGTGGCGGTATTGGGAATAGGGTTTCTCCGGCGCCAGCTTCTCCAGCCACACCTCAAAGTCGTGGTGCAGGCCGGGCTCGTCATCGTTGATGAACACGCTGGCCGTGATATGCATGGCGTTGCACAGCAGCAGGCCTTCCTTTATGCCGCTCTCGCGCAGGCATTCGTTCAGCTGCGGCGTGATATTGATCAGCTCCCGCCGCTTGCTGGTCTCAAACCAGAGTTCTTTTCTGTAACTTTTCATAGCGATAGTTATTAGTATCGGGTTTTGAGTATCGAGTATCGAGTTTCGGGTATCGGGTTTTGAGTTTTAGACTTTGGATTTTGGATTTTGGACTTTGAGTTTGTAGCTGATGGTTAGTCGTTCATCATTCGTCATTCCAATCCCATGTCTTTTTTTATGGCTTCGATCTTCTGCATCAGCTCTGCATCCATTCTGTCGAAGTCGGCAGAGTCTTTCAGCTCCCCTTTGACACTGAAATAGAACTTGATCTTGGGCTCGGTTCCCGAGGGGCGCACCGACACCTTCGAGCCGTCGTGCAGGATGAACTGCAGCACGTTCGATTGGGGCAGGGTGATGTGATAGCGCAGGTCGGAGATCAGATCGATGGTCTGCTGTTTCAGGTAATCGTGGATGAGCATCACGTTGGAGCCATTGATGGTCTGGGGATAATGGCTGCGGAATTTATCCATCATGGCCTGGATCTCTTCGGCCCCTTTCTTGCCCTTGCGCACAATGTTCAGCAGGTCTTCCCGGTAGAAGCCGAACTGCACGTAAATATCTTTCAGCAGATCGAGAAGACTCTTACCCTGGTCTCTGGCCCAGGCGGCGGTCTCGGCCACCATCACGGCCGTGCTGACGGCATCCTTGTCCCGCACGAAGTCGCCCACCATGAAGCCGTAGCTCTCCTCGCCCCCGCCGATGAAGGTCATCTTCCCCTCGTTGCGGCGGATAACGTCGGCGATCCATTTGAAGCCCGTCAGCACATCGAAATATTTCACTCCGTAATGCTTTGCAATATCAGCCAGCAGATCGGTGGTCACAATGGTCTTGACAATATACTCATTGCCGGTCAGCTTTCCTTTCTCCTGCCAGCGCCGCAGGAGGTAATAGGTGAGCAGCGTGGCGGTCTGGTTGCCGTTGAGGAGGCGCATGGCCCCTTTGTCGTCGCGCACGGCGACGCCCAGGCGGTCGCCGTCGGGATCGGAGGCCATCACCAGCTCGGCGCCGGTCTCGTCGGCTCTTTGCAGGGCCATCTCCAGGGCGGCATGCTCCTCGGGATTGGGTGACACCACCGTGGGGAAGTTACCGTCCGTCACATCCTGCTCGGGCACGTGGATGATGTTCTTAAAGCCGTAACGCTCCAGGGCCGTGGGTACCATCTTCACCCCGGTGCCGTGGATGGGTGTATAGACGATCTTCAGGTCGCTGTGCTTTTTCACGGCCTCCGGCGACAGGGAGAGGGAGGTCACCTCCTTCAGGAAAGCTTCGTCCACCTCTTCCCCGATGATCTTTATCTTCTCTTTGGGCCCGTCGAACATCACCTGGGAAGGATCCTTGATGCGGGCCACCTCGGCAATGATCGCTTTGTCATGGGGCGGGATCACCTGGGCGCCGTCTTCCCAGTAGGCCTTGTAACCGTTGTACTCTTTGGGGTTGTGCGAGGCCGTGATCATCACGCCGCTCTGGCAGCCCAGATGGCGTATTGCAAAGGAGAGCTCGGGCGTAGGGCGCAGATCGTCAAAGAGGAAGACCTCAAAGCCGTTGCCGGCGAAGATGCCGGCGGTGGTCTCGGCAAAAAAACGGCTATTGTTGCGGCAGTCGTGCGAAATGACCACGCGGATGACCTCACGGCCGGCAAACTGTTTCTTCAGGTAGTTGGCCAGGCCCTGCGTGGCCATGCCCACCGTATAGATGTTCATCCGGTTGGTGCCGGCACCCATGATGCCGCGCAGGCCGCCCGTACCGAACTCCAGGGGTTTGTAAAAAGCATCTATGAGCTGGTCGGGGTCCCCGTCCAGCAGTGCCTGCACCTCTTTTTTGGTCTGTTCGTCGTAATCGCCTTCCAGCCACTCGCGGGCTTTGGCCTGCACCTGTTCCAGTAAATTATCTTTTTCCATATCTGTCTTTATTAGATTTTTCAAACATTTCCGTAAACTCTTCTTCCAGTGAGGTATCGTGATCCCGTAATCCGTTTTGATCTTCTCCTTTGCCAGCACGCTGTAAAAGGGACGTGGCGCCGGCCGGTTGAACTGTTCTGATGTAACCGCCAGCACGGGCGTTCTTTTCCCTGCCGTTTCCAGGATCTCTTTTGCAAAATCGTACCAACTGCAAACCCCCTCGTCGGCATAATGATAAATGCCGGGCTTCCATCCCCCTTTCTCCTCAGCCTTCCCGATCACTTCCAGGATAGCTTCCGCCAGGTCACCGGCATAGGTAGGTGAGCCGATCTGGTCATATACGACCTCCAGGGCCTCCCGCTCGTCCGCCAGTCGCAGGATGGTCTTCACAAAATTACTGCCCTGTTCCGAGTATAGCCAGGCGGTGCGTATTACCAGGGTGTCGGGATACTCCAGGGCAATATGTTCCCCTTCGTACTTGCTCTTGCCATACACCGACCGCGGGTCGGGACGGTCGCTCTCCCGGTAGGGCCGGTAGCTCATCCCGCTGAAAACATAATCGGTCGAGATGTGGATCAGCCGGAAAGGATGCTCACGCGTGACCGCCAGCAGATGGGCCACCACATCGGCATTGAGCAGGAAGGCTTTGGCCGGCTCCTCCTCGGCCCGGTCCACGGCCGTATAGGCCGCGCAGTTGATGACATAATCGGGACGCTCCTGGAGGAGGAAAGCCATAACTGCCTCCCGGTCGGTCAGGTCCAGCTCACCGATATCGGTAAAGAGAAATTTCCAGCGGGGCCGGCGCTCCGAGGCCTTCCTCAGCGCACTGCCCAGCTGTCCGTCCGCACCGGTAACGAGGATCTTTGGCATAAAAAGTTTTATTTATCACAAAGGTAGTAAAAAGTTCAGATGAAAAGTTGATCAGTTGATGAGTTGAAAAGTTGATCAGAAAACATAAATCGAAAATCAATATTCATTTCCTATCTTTGATCATTGACAAAATGTATAAAATCTTTTCTGCCATGAAACGCCTCATCCCGCTCTTTCTCTTCCTTCTGCTCCTTCCTTCTTTTACCGGCTGCAAGACACACAAACCTGCTGACAGCAGCTCCTGGGTGCTGGGGCCATTTGAGAAAGACCTCCGGGACAACCCGGTCCTGGGGCCGCTGACCCATGTCTCCTTCCCTGATCCCATCCGCAAGACCGGTGTGTACTGGGAAGCCAAGGATGTGTTCAACCCTGCCAGTGTGGTGCGGGGGGACACGCTCTTTCTCCTCTACCGTGCCGAGGATTCCATTGGCCGCTACAACGGAACCTCCCGCATCGGTCTGGCATACAGCCTGGACGGTGTGCATTTCATAAGAGAAGATCATCCGGTGCTCTATCCGGATCACGATGCCTTTTTCAAATATGAGTGGGAAGGGGGCTGCGAGGACCCGCGCATCGTGGAGGACGGCTCCGGCACTTATTATATGACCTATACAGCCTACAACGGCGACAAAGCCCGTCTTTTCATCGCCACCTCCCGCGACCTGCGCCACTGGACCAAGCACGGGTCGGTGTTCGCCCGGGCCGGAGAGCAATATGTGGACATGTGGTCAAAATCGGGATCCATCGTCAGCGAGATGCAGGACGGCCGTCTCATCGCTGTGAAGATCCACGGGAAATACCGGATGTTCTGGGGAGAGTCCAGCATCTATATGGCCACTTCGGACGATCTCATCCACTGGGATCCTGTCCTGGAGACCGATCCGGCCAGAATGCAGTACGACACCATGCGGCATTATACGGCAGCTTTTAAGATCCTGTTCACCACCCGTCGCGGAAAATTCGACAGCGAGCTGGTGGAGCCGGGCCCCCCGGCCCTCCTCACGGAGCATGGGATCGTCTTCATCTACAACAGCAAGAACAGTCCTTCCTACGGAGACACTTCCCTGCCGGCAGGCACCTACGCCGCCGGGCAGGTGCTGATCGACAAAAACAACCCGGAGAAGGTGATAGATCGCACCGGCCGGTGGTTCATCGCTCCCGACCAGCCTTTCGAGATCACCGGCCAGGTGAACAATGTCTGCTTTGTGGAAGGGCTCTCTTTCTTCCACGGGAAGTGGTTCCTCTATTACGGCACAGCCGATTCGAGGATCGCCGTGGCAACGGCAAAGCAGTGAAGTAGTTCACAGTTCAGAGTTCAGAGTTCAGAGTATCGAGTATCGAGTCCCGCAACTCTTAGGATCTTGATCCTTTAGAGTTGCGAGCCCGTCCGACTGGCGTCAGCCGGGCGGGGATGCTCGCAGATCGAGATCTGCGGCACTTCGAGCATCGACCTTCAGTCCTTCTTCCCGGCGCTGAATACCAGTCCGTGGAGTCTTTCCACGGGCCAGGGGCGGGTGAAGAGGGTGATGCCCCAGGTGATGATGACCGTCCCGACGAACGACCACCAGGAGACATACAGGAAAGGATCCTCGATGGTGAAGAGGGTCCCCTTGAAAAGATACAGGATACCAGCCAGAAGGATGCCGCCAAGGAGACCGAAAAGGCCGCCCCACTGGCTGGTGCGCTTCCATACCATCCCCAGCAGGATCACACCGAAAATAGGACCCTGGATGAAGGAGAGCATGGTCTGTATGGCCACATAGATCCCGGGGAAATCTTTGCTCACAGGAGAGGTAAGCAGCGCCAGGAGAAGCAGGATAATAGTGGTCACCTTGCCGGTCTTCAGGTAATGCCTGTCATCCTTTCCTTTCCGGATGTATTTGCGGTAGATATCATTGGTCCAGAGGGTGGCCGTGGAGTTGAGGGTGGAGTCGATGGTGGACATCAGGGCGGCGAAGAAAGCGGAGAAAAGCAATCCCAGCAGCCCCGGCGGGATGAAGTTGCGTATAAGGAGGGGCACTGCCTCGTCGCCGTTGACCAGGCCGGGGTTGGTGACCACGGCGATGATGCCGGGGAAGATGATCAGCACCGGGATGAACATCTTCAGAAAAGCGCCCATAATGAGGCTGGCCTTGGCATGCCATTCGTTCTTCGCCCCCAGGCAGCGCTGGGCGATGCTCTGGTTACCGATCCAATACGCATTGGCCATGACGAAGGTGAGACCGAACAGGATGCCGGTCCAGGGGTAAGGCGTATCTGTGTCTGCCGTGCGCACCAGTTGGAAATGATGTGCATACTGCCCGCCCATGGCCGTGATCTTCTCCCGCAGGGCCATGAACCCTCCCACATGTTTCAGTCCCAGTACCAGCAGAGCGCCGGCGCCGATGAACATGATGATCATCTGCACCACGTCGGTCATCACCACGGCCGAGAGTCCTCCCGAGACCGTGTAGAACCCCACTACGACTGCCGTCACCACGATCGCCAGCCAGACAGGCCAGCCCATGAGGGTGTGCAGCATCACCCCGCTGGCCCAAAAGGTTACGCCCAGACCAAAGGTGTAAAAGATGATCCAGGTGACCGAGGCGATGAGCTGTGTCCACTCATTGTAGCGGCGCCCCAGATACTCGGGGATGGTGTAGACGCCGCTGCGCCAGTAAAAGGGGATGAAGACAAAGGCTGCCAGGATCATCCCCGGCACCGACCCCAGCCAGTCGAAGTTGGCCACGACAATGCCGTAACGGTAGGCCTGTCCCGCCGTGCCGACAAAATCCACGGCGCCAATATCGGAGACGATGAGCGACATGGCGATGGCCCAGAAAGGCAGGGCCCGTCCGGCCAGGAAATAATCGCCGGAGGTGTTGACGAACTTCCTGAAATAATACCCCAGCAGGAGCATGCCCGTAAGGTAGGCGAGGATGATGAAGTAGTCGATGCCGTGTAACATGGTTCAGAGTTCAGAGTTCACAGTTCACAGTTCAGAGTTCACAGTTCACAGTTCACAGTTAAAAGTACCGGGTTTTGAGTTTTGAGCTTTGAGTTTTGGGTTTTGAGCTTTGGATTTCGAATTCGCAGTTGCCGGCTTTACTTAAAAAACTGTGGAACATATTCTTTTTGTGTTTGCAGGAAATCATTTAGCAGGTGCCGGGCAACGTCGAGGGCGTCGACCATGGGATCGAGGGCGAGCGCCTGCAGGGCCAGCTCCCTGTCGCCGTGGTACACGGCCTCTGTGGTGAGCTCTGCCAGGGTGATCTCGCGACGGCACAGTTCGGCCACGGCCGGCAGCAGCGCCCCCACACTCGTACCATGGACACCTTCAGCATCCACCACGGCCGGCACCTCCACGATACTGCCGCGGGGGAGGTTGTCAATATATCCGTCGTTGGGGATATTGACCGCATCCTCCGGTGCATGGCTGTCGGCGACGATGGCGGCGATGATCGCCTCGGCACGCTCTGAGGGCAGTCCTTTCAGGCTTTCCAGCGGTCTTTTTCCCTCCACCATCTCCGCGATCTCCCGCCACATACGCTCACGCAGGGCTGCAGCGGTATCAAAAGGATACATCTGTATGTTGTAACGCTCCCAGGTTTTCCGGTACACGCTGTGGGTATAAGGCAGGTACTCGAGGATATGATTGTCGCCGTTGACGGGATACAGGCCGAACACACGGTACAGGTCACGTGAGAAAGGCTCGAAGGCGGGATTATATTTCTCCAGTTTTTCCCGGAAAAGGGGATAGAGATCTTCGCCGGTACGGTTGTCGGTGAGGGAGAGCATCCATGTGAAATGGTTGATGCCGGCGGCCGTGATCTGCACCTTCTCCGCCGCAGCCCGGCCCACGGCATAGGTGCGGCCGTTGTCAAATTCATCCTGCCAGGTAAAAGTATAATTTTCCGGCACTTCCAGCCTCAGCTCTTCGGCCAGAACGAACCCCACCTGCATGTATCCGAACATGATCTGGTGGCAGATACCTACGGTGCGCAGGCCGTAATGGTGGTGTGCCAGGCGGCTGATGCGGGGCACAGGGTTGGTGAAGTTGAGAAGGAGGGCCTGCGGGGCCAGCTCCCGGATATCTTCGAGCACGGGCATGAACTGTGCAGCGTTGCGGGCGGTGTGCATGAAGCCGCCGGGGCCGCCGTTCTCGGCATAGTGGTTGATGCCGTACTTCAGGCCCAGGGCCCGGTCCATGGCCCAGGTCTTCTCCCGGTCCACCGCGATGGCGGTGATGACAAAATCCGCTCCCGGCAGCATCTCACGCCGCTGCGTGCTGCTGCGCAGGGTGAAACCACTCCCCCACTCCCTGTTGGCTTTCTCTGCCAGACGCATGATCTGCTCCAGACCCTGTGCGTCCACATCCACCAGACACAGCTCCGAGCCCCGCAGTTCGGGACGCAACAAGAGGGCTCCCAGCGTGGAGAGACCGAAAGAGGCACTGCCTGCACCGATAACAACGATCCTGCTCATCTTTTTTCGTTACCGAAAATAGAGAAAAATTCTCCTCCCTGTCAAGGGTATGACGGAATTTATGAAAAGATGGTCAAGATATGATCAACCTGTCCGCTATTTCTTCACCACTTTCAGCACCTCTTTGCGGCCGGGATAGAAGAGTTCGAGCAGGTAAAGGCCCGGCGCCGGGGGCAGGGCGAAGGAGCAGGTGGAAGAGGATATATGGTCAAAGGCCCTGATCTGCCGTCCCTGCAGGTCACGCAGTACCATCCGGTAAGGCACCCTGCCGGGGGCAAACTGCAGGGTCACCCTGTCGTCCGACGGATTGGGCCGGACGGATGCCAGCGGATCGTCACGCCTGTCCCGCACAGCCAGAGGACAGGGATACACACAGTTGCTGATCACGGTGAAACCGTCTTTGGTGATCCTGACAGCGTAATGACCATCACGTTCGGGAGTAAAAGACTGAGCCGTAGCGCCCCCAATGGGATTGTACAAGAGATCACAATCCAGCCAGCGATAAACGGCCCCTTCTTCCATGGCAGCAAGATCACCATAACCTCCCTCACCTCCTGTGAGGCAATAGGCCACTGCTTCTTTATCGAGGGGGATCAGCGGCTCCACCGAGGGAGGCCAGCCCCTGAAGACCTCCCAGAAGAATACCCGGAAATCGTAATCATTCAGGATAAGATGATCCCGTGCGATCTCCTGTTTTTCAATGAGCGCAGCGTTGAGGGACGACGCTTCGTCATCTTTCCTGATGTAATACTCCACATCCTTTTTGTACGCCAGGTTGTCAGACCCCACAGAATATCCCACCAGCCGGTATTGTGTCCCGGCGGAGGTACGCTGGTAATCACTTCCTATCAGATCAATAAGCCTCGTCTCCAGATCGTAGGCCACGGAGTCGATGGCCTGTGCCAGGGGGGTGATCTGCGGATCGCCGTCATTGACCCCTTTTTTGAGGATGCTGCGGAACAGGACGTTCACGTCGATGGTGGAGGTGGTACGCTGGCTGTAGCTCTCATTATGGACCCGTTCTCCCGGCCAGAGGGTGGTGTTCAGAACAGGATCATCATAATAGAAAGAGGTCATGCCTGTCTTGTCGAGCGTGGCATTGTCGCCGGTGAGGATCACCGACCATACAGCATCCTGCAGGTCACCGGTCCAGGGGATCTCCATGCGTATGTTCAGAAGGCGGGAGCTGTCTTTCGTAACCGTT
>WFRO01000428.1 GCA_015486475.1 Bacteroidales bacterium | reverse complement strand
GTTGCAGCGCCCCAGGACATCCTGGCAAAGAGGATCACGCTGCATGTACACGACAAGCCCCTGGGGAAAGTCCTGAAAACCCTCGAAAAATCGGCGGGGATCCATTTTGTCTATGTGAACCGCTACCTGCCCCTGCGGAAGAAGGTATCTGTGGCGGCAGACGGGCAGCCGCTGCATGAGGTGCTCGACGAACTCTTTACAGGAGAGAATATCGAATACCGGGTCGTGGAGGGAGAGGTGGTGCTACGTCCTGCAAGCCGGGAAAACCCTTTGCCGGAAGAAAAGAAACAGGGAAAGTACACCCTCAGCGGGTATATACGCAATGCAGCCAACGGCGAGAGCCTCATCGGCGCCACCGTATATGTGGCAGGCACTACCACCGGCACGGTATCCAACGGGTACGGGTTTTACTCCATCACCCTGCCTGCCGGATCGCATGAGATCATCTATTCGTATGTGGGCTACAGGACCCGGAGCTATGTCATCCGCTTTGACAGCGACCAGAGCCGGGATGTAGAGATGGCGGAAGACCCCGCCCTGATCCGGGAGGTGATCGTCACCACTCCGCAGGTGCAGGAGATCAGCAGCTGTGACAAACGGCTGAGTCGCGTGGACCTGCGGCCGGCGGCCGTCAACAACATGCCGGCCTTTTTGGGGGAGAACGATGTGATCAAGTCACTCGGCACGATCCCCGGCATCACTTTCTTCGGCGACGGTTCCACCTTCTTTTATGTCCGGGGAGGCAACAAGGACCAGAACCTGATCATGATAGATGATGCGCCGGTGTTCAATCCCACGCATCTGTTCGGCTTCTTCTCCACCGTCATCCCCGATGCGGTGAAAAGCATCAAAGTTTACAAGGGGGATATGCCCGCGGAGTACGGAGGGCGTCTCTCCTCGCTGGTGGATATACGTACCCGTGACGGGAGCATGAAGAAGTTCGGCATGAGCGGCGATCTGGGACTGGTGGCGGCACATTTTACAATGGAAACACCGCTGGTGAAAGACAAGAGCTCTCTCTTCATCGCCGGCCGGCACTCTTATTTCAAGTGGATCGTGGCCCGGGAATCCCCGTCGGTGGAGGATGTCAGCTTCGGCGACCTGCAGGTGAAGCTCAACACCCTCCTGAATACCCGGAACAGGCTGTATCTCTCCTTCTATTACGGGGGAGACAACTACTTCAACGGCAAGGGTTCCGGCGATGCCTCGGGCATCGCCTGGAAGAATCTGTCGGGGTCGGTGCGGTGGAACCATGTGTTTTCCACCCGCCTGTTTGCCAATTTTACCTTTTACACCGGGCAGTACAACTATACGCTGGTGACCTCCCGGGTGAACGATGATGCCTGGAGATCCTCCATCGGGAATACGGGACTGCGGTCGGACCTCTCCTGGTACTTCCGTCCCGGCCAGAGCCTCCGGGCGGGTCTGAACATGGGTATGTACGGCGTTGATCCCGGTAATTTCAGATATGGCGATCCGGACCGCAACGTCCATGTGCCGGTGGTGCCACAGCGGCAAAGTCTGGAGTGGAACCTGTACGGGGAATATGCCTGGGAGGCGGGAGAACACTGGCACCTGCTGGCGGGACTGCGGGCCACCCTCTGGCAAAGCATGGGGCCCACCACCGAGTACACGTATGACGAACATCATAATCCGGTGGGACAGACCGACTACCCGCGGGGGAAGATCTACAATAGCTACTTCAGGCCCGAGCCCCGTCTGGGCATCCGCTATGCGCTCCGGGGCCACATGGCCCTGAAAGCCGGCTACAACCGCAATGTGCAGAACATCCACCAGATCACCAACTCGGTCAGCCCCTTTACTTCGCTGGAGGTATGGCTGCCCTCGTCCGTTAATCTGCGCCCACAGGTGAGCGATCAGGTGTCCGTGGGCTTCTCCGACTTCTTTGGGGAACTGGGAGTGGATCTGAACATTGAGTTGTATTACAAGTATATGCAGAACCAGATCGATTATGAGTATCATGCGCAGATGCTGCTGAACCCTTACCTTGAAGGGGAGTTGCGGTTCGGCCATGCCAGGGCTTACGGCGCCGAGGTGATGCTGAAGAAAGAAACGGGGAAATTCACCGGATGGGTGGGCTATGCCCTCTCCAGAACCACCAAAAAGATCAATGGCATCTATCAGAACAAAGCCTTCCCGGCCTTTTATGACAGGACCCATGACTTTTCGGTCTTCCTCTCGTGGCTCTTCTTTGACCGCCTTACCCTCTCCGCCACGTGGCTGTACAATACCGGCGCGGCCTTTTCCACCCCCTCCTCCTTTTACTATTACCAGGGTTATTCCGTGCCCTTGTATCTCAGCAAGAACAACGACCGGCTGCCGCCATACCACCGTCTGGACGTGAACGTAAATTTCCGTCTGAACAAACAGGGCGCCCGGTTTGAGCACAGCATCACTCTGGCCTTCTATAATCTCTATGGCCGGAAGAACCCCATCTCTGTCTATTTCAATAAAACCTTAGATGCCTCGGGAGCGCTGGTCATCCCGGCCGATTATTATACGGAGCCGGTGCTTGTGCCTGCCTGGATGTGGCTCTACCGTATGATCCCGTCGCTTAACTATAAATTCAGGTTCTGATGAGAAAGTTATGGTTCATAGGACTGGCCGTCCTGATGACGGCATGTGAGGAGCAGATCACCTGGGACCTCCAGTCGCAGGAGGTGATGGCCCTGGTGGTGGATGGCATGATCACCAACGAGCGTAAAGCGCATCTGGTGCGCCTTACGCTGCCCGTGCAGCAGCTCAATGAACCTCCGCGACCGGTGAGCGGCGCGCTGGTGGCCATCACCGACGGGGATACGATATACTGGATGCATGAAAAGCCCGTGGGGTCGGGAGTTTATTATACCGACTCTACCGTGCAGGGGGTCATCGATAAGGTTTATTACCTGTATGTAAAGATCAATGAGCATGAGTTTTTGAGCAGCGGCTCCAGAATGGTGCCGGTGGAGCCCCTCCAGGATCCGGATATCAGGCAGGTGAATAAGGATCCGGATCTTTTTAAACTGGTCTATCATGAAAGCAGGGATCCTTCCATGATGCAGGTGTACCTGGACTGGTCATACCTCCTGCCGCCGGAGCAGCAGGAGAAGGCCCGGGTGTGGGAGCATTATTATACCCTGAAAAGCGTGGATGTCAATGAACTGTTCAAGCCGGACCGGGAGCAGGTGTTCTTCCCCGCCGGCACCATTATCTACAGGCGGAAGCTGTCCCTGTCTTCGGGTTATCAGTCTTTCCTGCGTTCGCTGATGATGGAGACGGAATGGAAAGGCGGGGTTTTTGATGTCATGCCGGCCAATGTCCGGACCAACATACGGGGGGGAGCGCTCGGCTTCTTCGCCGCCTGCTCGGTGGTCACCGATACGCTCGTCTTTATGCCTTCTTCTGCCCGTAGTCCGGATGCTTCTTATCAGCCACACGGGGAACAGACTCTTGTTTTGCCATGAGTTTCCTGTCATACAGAACAATGCCTCTTCTGTCAATGTGATCTTTCAAAGCTTTTTCCCGGATCCTGTCATAGATAACGACATCAAATTTGTAAGGGAGAGAAAGAGCATCCAGTTTCAGGTGTATCTGCAGAAGATCGTCCAGATTCAGGGAAGAGCCTGTGATGGCCAGGTCGATATCAGAACCGGGACTGTTCGTGCCTTTGGCTCTCGATCCGAAAAGGATCAATTTATCCACATGCGGATCATCATGGAAAACAGCAATGATCTTTTCCATGGTCCCGTCAGCAATACCATATTCCCTCTTTTCTTCCATTAAAAACCCTGACTTTCTTCTTTTTTCAGCTTAATCAGCAGATCACGAAAAAGGGCAATGTATTCTTTTTTTATGTTATCCACGATCTCGTCAGCCGTTTCAGGGTCATATGTGTGGGAGGTAAGATTCCGGCTGAGATGCATCCTTATCCACGCCTCTCCATCCAGATATCCGTCCTGATAGCTTTGCTGAATAACAGGCCTGGGTCCCGTGATCCCCTGGTATCCCTTATCTCTCAGAAGATCCTGCAAAGTTTTCCAGGCAAGTTCATAAGTGTATTCGAATGATTTGATCAATCCTTGTTTCTCAAGTTCGTTTAAGTTCTCCCGTGCACCATATTTTTCAAGTTGAGAGAATGCTTTTGTAAAGCTGTTAAACCGTTGCTGCCACCTGATATCTTTCTCTTCTGACGACATTCCTTATTTGATTAATGTTTATGTAAATATACAAAAATTCATGGTGTGATCTGAAAAAAATCCTGTCCGCATAAGGGTAAAGTCTTTTTCATGTGTGCTATGGGTGAATGCAAAAATTGAAATGATTGTTTAACCTTAAATTTTAGTACCATGAAAAAGTTACATCAGTTTTTTGTTTTGGCCGTTGCTTCTTTGTTCCTGGGGATCACCTCTTGTCAGAAAGAGGATGTGCCGCCGCCGCCGCAGAGTGATATCCTGCCCGCCCGTTTCAGTGTGGATGTCACACGTTCGCTGAACTACAATGCCTCCACCCTGAAGAGCGCCGAGGTGGATACCCTCAAAGGGAATGAGATCTACGGGCATCTGGGAACCTTTATCTGTGTGGGCGAAGCGGGTAGCAAGATCGTCGAAGAGGTCATCAATGCGATCCGGGTATACAACATCAACAAGCCCATGTCCTTTTCGTTCACCAGCGACGAGGATGGCCGGGTGAAGAATGCCGTGGTGGTGGCCCGGGCCGATTATGACAACCAGCACTGGGAGTTCGGAATGACGATCACCGATGCGGAGTCGGAAGGCAATGCCGATGGCGGGAAAGCCCTGCAGCTCTTCTGGAACAGGTCGCCCATCAAAGGGATCGCCATTATGAAGCCTTACAACATCAACCGGTCGGAGAACGAAGACGATCCGGATGCCATGTACCGCATCGATTACAGCGAAGCCGGCGGGCACGGTTATCGTGCAGAGATGACGGTCTATGCGGCATACCTGCCTGTGGCCGATCCGCTGGATAACCCCTGGTCGATGAGCTCGCTGAAGATGTTCGTTGGTGTCAAAGGTGATATCGTGGATGTCTATGGCAACTCGGTCCATCCCAATGCCATCCTGCTGGCCGGCAATACGGGATTTACCTACTCCTTTGTCGCCTCAGGTGACAACAGCACCGACCTGGGCGTGGCCGAAGTGGGACTGCCTCCGGTCAATCTGGATGAGCCCAGCCGCAACATCCTCCTGGGATACTATTCCCTGAAGAAGGTGATCACCCGCGAGATCTACGAAGTATGGCCGGACATCGATCCTGAGAGTGTGCAGGCCTACCTGTACAACGCTTCGGCCCCCGGCTTCTTCGATGCCAACGGTTTCGTGGCCGGCGGCACCGCTCCCGGTACCGGCTATGAACAGCTTGTCCGCCGCCTGCCCTATCTGAGCCCTTACAACCCGAAAGAGGTGCTGAACCTGTCCATCGTCTTCAAAGACTGAGGGAAAGAATAATGAAAACGATCCCGGCTTCACGGCCGGGATTTTTTTTGTGCCAGACAGATCCTGGTGTTAAGTCAATCTTAAAACAACGTATTACTTAGCCTGCCCGCCCCCCTGACCTCATAATAAGTGTGGAGTTACGAGTGTGGAGTGTGGAGTGAGGAGTTAAAAGTTAAAAGTGCCTAAAGTTAAAAGTTATAGGGTAGGGCTATCACTTTATCTCATTATCGCTTTATCTCTTCACCAATCTTCCATTATTCCCTGCCTGCGGCAGGCAGGCATTTTTCCAACATTCCATTTTTATTGACCGGGGGGGCGCGAAGGGTAAAAGGTGTATTGGATGCGTCTTAATTAAGTTGACATGTCACTTGTACCGGCTCAAAAAACACAGGATATTTTTGCAAAAATATACTTTGTGTTATCTTTGTCACAAAAAGTAGCACCATGACTGTACAACGTTTTGGCGTATCGATCCGGAAGGAATTACTGGAGGATCTGGATGAGCTGGTGAAGAAACGGGCTTTTCCCAACCGTTCGAAGGCGATCTCTTACCTGATCGAGAAGTTCAAGGTGGAGCAGAGCTGGGCCGAGGATGCGGTGGTCACGGGCGCCATCCTGCTGGTGTATGATCATCACAAACGGGATGTGGTGGATCAGTCGATCCACATCCAGCATGCTTATCAGCCGTTGATCCTGGCCCTGCAACACATCCATGTGACCCACGATGCCTGTCTCGAGACCATTGCCGTGAAAGGCAGGGCCAGCGAGATCCGTGAACTGGCCGATAAGCTGATCGGCATGAAAGGGGTGGAATATGGGGAGCTGATGATGAGTAAGGTGGTGGAATGATAAGGCAAAAGTAAAAAGTAATAAGGCAAAAGTGTTCCGCCTCCGTCCAGCCCTTCGGTACACCTGCGGCTACTCAGGGACCCGGGACTACGGCGGACGAGGAAAGGTATCCGACTTCGCCAAGGCTACGTCGGACGAGGAAAGGCAAAAGGAAGCTTGAAGCTCGAAGCGCGAAGCTCGAATAACTTTGAACTCTGAACTTTGAACTCTGAACTATGAACTACGAACCATGAACCAGGTAACATTCCCTGTCATCGGGAGGGTGGAGAACGGGATCAGAGAGCCCGGGCCGCTGGAGGAGTTCAGCGGGATCACCTCTGTGATCGAGGTCTTCGCTGAATATGCGGAAGGATTGTACCGGATCGAAGAGCATGAGTATGTGGATATCCTGTTCCATTTTCACAGGGCACGCGGGTATGATCTTGTGACAAGGACCTACAACGGGGAGATCAAAGGGGTTTTTGCCTCCCGCAGTCCACGGCGGCCGGCAGGCATAGGGGTGACCACCGTGCGGCTGGAAAAGAGAGAGGGCAACCGGCTGTGGGTCAAAGGGCTGGATGCGATCGACGGGACGCCGGTGCTGGACATCAAACCGGCCGTAAATTATTTCTCTGAAGAAGAAAGACGAATAATACAACCGAAACGAAGATGACCCAGGAAATGGATATACTTATTGTCACCTCTGCTACGGTGGCTTTCCTGCACACCCTTTTCGGGCCTGACCATTATCTGCCTTTCATAGCCATGGGCAAGGCGCGGCGCTGGTCGATGATACGGACCTCGCTGATCACCCTCCTGGCTGGGATCGGTCATGTGCTGGGGTCGGTGGTGCTGGGGATGATCGGTGTGGCTGCCGGACTGGGTATCCAGAAGGTGACGCAGGTGGAGTCGGTGCGGGGCAGCCTGGCCGGATGGTTTTTCATTGCTTTCGGACTGGTATATATGGTGTGGGGGCTGCGGAGGGCCTGGAAGAACAAGCCCCACAGCCACGGTCATTTCCATGTGGATGGCACGGAACATACCCATGAGCACAGTCACCATGATGGTCATGCCCATGTGCATGATACGGAGGAGAAGAAGAACATCACTCCCTGGGTGCTGTTCGTTATCTTCGTGCTGGGGCCCTGCGAGCCGCTGATCCCCATTGTGATGTACCCGGCCGCAAAGGGCAACTGGAGTGAGCTGGTCATCACCGTGCTGGTCTTCGGGGTGGTTACCATCATCACCATGCTGGCCCTGGTGCTGGGAACGCTCTTCGGCCTCAACCTCATGCCCCTGGGCAAGATGGAACGCTACATGCATGCCCTGGCGGGCGGCACCATCCTCTTCAGCGGCATCTCCATCGTCTTCCTGGGCTGGTGATCATCTCAGAAAAACCAGGCCACCCGCGCTTTGAAGAAAAAAGGAGTGCCCGGGGTGAAATGCAGCTCGGAGACCGGGGCCGGCTCATTGTACAGCCTTGACTCGGTATCAAACTGGGCCTCGTTCCATGCCGTATTGAAAAGGTTCTCCACGATCAGTGCTATTTCATATTTCGGTTTCAGATAATGGAGCGTAGCGTCCACCACGGTATAGCCCAGGGCGGTGACGGTATTGTCTTCGTTGGCAGGACGGTCGGACATGTAACGGTAGCGGAGGCTTCCCCCCAGTCCGTTCTTCAGTTTGACCTTGATACCACCCACACTGCAGAAGAGCGGGGCGAGCGGCACATGGTTCTGCCCTGCCGGTTCGTCAATGTAAACCGGGTTGGCATAGTTAAAGTCCATATCGGCGAAAAGCCAGTCACGGTACTGATAGCGCAGGGAGAGATCGATGCCCATGCGGCGTGTGCGGCCCGAGGGCTCTACCGTTCCCTCATCCCCGGAGAAGACCAGTTCCTCCTGCATGTAGAGGTACCACAGCGCTGTCTGGATCACGAAGCTTTTGGCAGGTTTCCAGATGGTGCCCAGATCGGTTCCCCACGCTCTGGGGATCACTTTGTAGCCGTTCTCCAGGATGACGGCCCGTGCATCATTGGTGTGAAAGCCCCCGCCTCCCCTGAAGTAGATCTGCCAGGTAGGAGAGAAATTATAATTGACGGCGGCTTTGGGTGTGACCACCGGTTTTCTTACCGACTGCCTCAGGTAATCGGGCGAGAGCCTGTTGACATATTCCATGACGAAATGATCCAGCCGCACGCCGGCACTGAACATCCATTTGCCGTGGTTGATCTGTTCCCCTGCATACAGGTCGGTGTTGATCTCCCGGACATCCCCGAAATTGATCGAATCGAGGGTGGTAAATCGTTTCCGGACATGCGACAGCTCCAGCCCCCGCACCACATCATACCGGAAATCCCCGCCGGCGGTCAGCGTTCCTTTCCAGGCGCCCAGGGAGTGCGGTTTCTGATATTTGGCGCTGTAGCCGTAGATCGTCCGGCTCTCTTTCTGACGGATCTCATCACCGTTCACGGGATCTTTCAGGAAAAAGGTGAAATTGGAGTAAAGGGTGAAATCATAGCCGGTTACATAAGCCAGGTTCTCCAGGGTAGACCCGTCGTGAAAGGTACTGTTCAGCCGCACCAACAGGTTGTTCCTGCCCGTCTCCCCGCCTTCGGTGCTGTCGATAGCCCCGAAACGGTCGATGATCCCCTCTTTGACCGCCCGTTCGGGGATCTGTCCCGAAGCATCCCAGTCACTTTTGAACAGGGAGAGCTCAACCGTAAGGAGGTTGTCCGGATCGAGATAATTGGAATATTTTCCGAAAAGGTTGTAGCGCTTGAAATGCTGGCTGTTATCGAAAGGGCCGTCGGAGAGGAAGAACTCACCCGCCAGGTAGGCATTCTGCTTGTGAGAGGCCCCGTAGTTCCCCAGCAGGTTGAGAAGGGTCACCAGCCTGGTTGTATGGAACTGTCCCACGCCCAGCTGGATGAAGTTCTTGTCCGGGTGGCTGAGGGTGTGGAAATCCACATATCCGCCGGTGGCCAGGTTGCCGTGTGTCAACGAATAAGGCCCTTTGTCGAAGTCAATGTCCCCGATGATCTCGGGGATCAGGAAATGCAGATCGGCATACCCCTGCCCGTGCGCATGGGATACCATGTTGACCGGCAGGCCGTCCACGTGTATGGCCAGGTCCGTGCCGTGGTCCATATCAAAGCCCCGCAGGAAGATCTGCTCGGCTTTGCCGCCGCCGGCATGCTGTGCGATGAAAAGCCCCGGGACCAGCCGCAACATGTCCTGCGAGGTGTTGACCGGCCGCAGGTCGATATCGATGACCGCCAGGGGCTTCAAAGGACTTGTCCGGAGACGGGTGACATTGACCTGTCCGATCTCCATGGCGGCAGGCTCCAGCTCTATGACCAGATATTCGGAGGGATCCCGGATGATCACCTCTTTCTTTTTATATCCTACATACGAAACGACCAGGGCTGTGATGGCCGAGTCGGAACGGAGGATGAAATTGCCCGTCTCATCCGTGGTGGTACCGTACTGTGTGCCTTTGACCATGACCGAAGCTCCCGGCAACGGGATGCCGCTCCGGGCATCCGTCACTTTCCCCCGCACCAGGGAGTGTGCTGCTGCTGTGGCAGCCACGGCCAACAACAGGATCGCGATGAACATTGATCTTCTCATGACTTGAAAAAGGTTTTGGTCTTGGATATAGTGTTACAAATTTAAGAAACGTAACACTCATTGGGTAAAAAAATAATTGTTTTTTCAGGTACAGGCAGAACTTTTTATCAGCTCCGGCATTTTGTTACCGGCCAGGGAAGGCAGAATTTCATAAAAGGCTGTCAGGGCGGCCTGCAGGTTCTTTTCAGCAGCCTCACTGATCCCTTCATTAAAATCCCAGACATATCCCTTGAGATGGATCAGCCGGGTATCCGGGGTTCTCCCGTAGATCTTCCGGCAAAGATCCAGCACAAAGGCAGGGGAGACCGCATGCATGGTAAACTCCACACGGGCGTCGGAGGGCACTACCGGGGTGATGCAGAAACCGTCGATCTCTTCCTGGGAAGCATCGCAGAAGAACACCCGGTCGTACTCCCTGATGGTGTCGGCATCCTCGATGTTGAGCTGGTAGTTGGAATCGAAGCTTATGTCCGGGATCTTATGTGCCCGGACGTATCGCTCCAGCTGTTCCACAAACTGCACACCCAGTCCGTCGTCACTGCGTCCTGGGTTGCCGTAGCCGTAGAAGAGGGTTTTCATGGGAGTTAAAAGTTAAAAGTGACTAAAGTTAAAAGTTATGAGTTCGTGGTTCGTGGTTGGTAGTTAACTTTTCAACTCATCAACTCATCAACTTATCAACCGATCTGTCATGTCCTTTTCCGGTCTATCATCTCTCCTTTGTCGTCCACGAGGGTCACTTCCAGCGGCATCTTGCCGAGGGCGTGGGTGGCGCAGCTGAGGCAGGGGTCGTAGGCCCGGATGGCCACCTCCACGGCATTGAGCATCCCTTCGGTGATCTTCTCCTGGCCGGAAAGATAACTCCTGGCCACCTCTTCCACGGCGCGGTTCATCGGCTCGTTGTTGTTGGTGGTGGATACGATGAGGTTAGCCATCGTGATCTGGTCCTGTTCGTTGATACGGTAGTGGTGGAAAAGGGTCCCTCGCGGGGCTTCCAGCAGGCCGATGCCTTCATACTGTTTCTCTCCGGTCACCACCAGATCGTCTCCCTGCAGGTCGGGGTCATGCAGCAACTCCTTCATCATCTCGGCCGCATGGAGGATCTCGATGAGACGGGCCCAGTGCATGTGCATGGAGCTGTTGCTGGGCTTGCCGCCGGAGTAGGCACGGAATTCCTCGAACTCTTTCTGTGCCAGGGATGTGGGGATGAAGTCGGCCGTGTTCATGCGGGCCAGTGGTCCCACCCTGTACCATCCGTTCTTCTTGCCGTATTTCTTCAGGTAGGGGAACTTCATGTAGGTCCAGTTGCGTACCTCCTCGGCGATGTAGTCGAGATAATCGCGGTAGTCCACATCGTGCAGGATCATCTTCCCTTTGGCATCGACGGCCCGCAGCACACCGTGGTACAGGTCGAGGGCCCCGTCCTTGCGCACCAGGCTCATGTGGGAAGATGGAAAACGGGCGAAGTTATCGATGATGTCCTTGTTTTTCTTATGGTAATCCTTGAAGAATGCCAGGGCGCCCAGGGACCAGTCGATCATCTGGTCGATGTTGGGGAAAGCTTTGCCGTCGAGAAAACGGTCCCGCTCTTCGGGGCTGAGATTCTTGTTGATGCCGCCGGGGATAGCGCCGGTGCCATGGATCTTCTTGCCGGCAGTGGCGAGGATGATCTCCTGGCCGAACTTGCGCATCATGACCCCCTGCACGGCCAGCTCCCTGTTCTCCATGGCCACGCCGATGATGTTGCGTATGGCGGGGTCGGCGTCGATGCCGAAGAGCAGGTCGGGCGAGGCCAGGTGGAAGAAGTGGAGGGTATGTGACTGGAAGATCTGGCCGTAGTGCATCAGCCGCCGCATTTTTTCGGCCGTGGGGGTGAGACCGTCGCCGGGGCCGGCGCCCACGAGCATATCTATGGCCTTGGCGGCTGCGAGATGGTGGGAGACGGGACAGATACCGCAGAGACGCTGCACCAGCACCGGCGCCTCCCAGTAGGGCCGTCCCTGTACAAAACG
>WFRO01000427.1 GCA_015486475.1 Bacteroidales bacterium | reverse complement strand
CTTGAAATAAGAGTGCCGGCCGGCGATGAATAAAGAGCTCTTGTCTTTCACCAGCGGTGTTTCCATTGTAAAATGTGCCGCCACCAGTCCCAGATCGCCGCTCATGCCGAACTTCTTCATGCTCCCGTCACGGGTGCGTATATCCACCAGCGAGGAGAGACGTCCTCCGTAGGCTGCAGGCATATCCCCCTTGTAAACTTTGATGCTTTTCACCGCATCGGGGATGACGGTGGAGAAGAAACCGAACAGATGCGTGGGATTGAACACCGGCGCATCATCTATCATGATCAGGTTCTGGTCTTTGTTACCGCCCCGGACATAAAAGAAGGTGGAGCCGTCGCCGAAGAAAGTGATGCCTGGGATCGTGCCGAGGGACTTGATCACATCGTTCTCCCCCAGAAAGGCCGGCATGTTGTTGACAGCCGCAGGCCGCAGGTCCACGCGACTCAGCCGTTTGTCACAACTGCTGATCTCCCGCACCTGCGGAGTGGTAACGATCACCTCCCGGATCAGAGCAGGGTCTTCCTCAAGGTTCACATCCAGCGTCTGATCACTGTCAAAAAGAATGGTCCGGCGTTGGGTTCTGTACCCCACATAGGAATAGATGATCTCATGGGATCCGGCCGGCAGGGTGAGGGAGTAAAACCCGTACCCGTTGGATACCGTGCCGGTGGTGGTGCCTGACACATATACGGTGGCACCGATGAGGCTCTCGCCGTTGGCTGCATTGCGTATATTCCCGCTGAGGGTGTACTTTCCCTGTTTCTTTTCTTCCGGCAAAGGGTTTTCCCGGCTTGCAGGCCGCAGCACCACCTCCCCCTCCACGACCCGGTATTCGATATTTTCTCCCGTGAACAGTTCATCGAGCACCTCACGCAGGGGCTGCCCGTCTGCCTCTACAGAGACCTTCTTCCGCAGGGGCAGGTAGCGGTTCACATAGACAAAATGGATCCCCGCCGATTTTTCGAGGGTTTTCAGGACTTTCCCCAGGGGCTTGTCGTGTACATGCAGCGTGATCCTCTTTGCCAGGATGTCCTGGGGCGCTGCAACCATCCGGGCAGCAGGAACAACAACCAGCAGCAGGCTGAGGAACAAGACAGGTCCGTACCGTTTCATACGGGAAAGATCATAAATTTTCCGGTATCATTGACATCCTTCCCCTGTGAGGATGATCTTCTCTCCCTCTTTCCGCACCTCCACGCCGAGGGTGGATGACAGGATATGCAGCACCGCCTCCAGGGGCAGCCGGTCAAAGGTGGCTGTCACCCGGCAGGATCCCAGATCACGGCTTTCTATCCTGATATCGGTATGATATACCTTATTGAGGGTCTGAACGATCACGGTCAGGAGCTCATTGTCAAAGACCATGCGGCGGGTTTTCCAGGCCAGGTAGTTCACATCCCTGTTCTCTTCCCTGACAAGTTTCTCTTTCCCGGGGATATAAACCCCTTTCATTCCCGGATCCAGGATAAGGCTTCTGGCCGGTTCCCTGCGGGGGGAGAGCGCCACTCTGCCCGTGGCCACCACCACCTCTACCGTGGAGGCCGTATCGTAGGCCATCACGTTGAAGGAGGTACCCAGATCCCTGATCAGGGCCCCGGCGGCCTCCACCTCAAAAGACCGGGAAGCGTCGTGGGTCACCTCAAAAAAAGCCTCTCCCGACAAGGCCACCCGGCGGACTTTCTCCCGGAAACGGCGGGGATACTTCAGCACGGAACCGGCATTGAGGTATACGCGGGAGCTGTCGGGCAGAACCATCTCTGCAGGGATGCCGGCGGTGGCGAAGGTGACAGGACGCATCAGGGAAAGGATAGTGGCCCCGAATATCACGGCCACCAGGACAGCGGCGGCCGCTGCCAGCCGCACGGTCATACGACGTTTACGGAGCACCCGCAGCCGCTGTCCTTCCGAACGTGTTATACGTTCACGGAAGGCGTGCCACTCTGCCTCCGTATCGATGTCATGCGGCGCCGTGCCTCTCCACAGCTTGCCGGCATCGTAGAAATACTGCCTGTGTGCCGCATCCTCCTCCACCCAGGCGAGGAGCTCCTGCTTCTCCTGCTCGTCAGCCTCTCCCGAATAGTAGAGGACGATCAGGTTTTCGATATGTTCATCAACTTTTTTCATCTTCTCTCATGATCATCACACATAACTCAGCCCATACCCTGATACCAGATCCGCAAAAAAGCAGACCCGGCCAGCAGGTACCAGAAAAAATAATCTTTCAGGTGCTCCCGGAGGATCCTGAGCGCTTTGGTCATCTGTGCCTCCACTGTCTTGACAGAAATACCCAGCTTTTCCGAGATCTCCCTGTACTTCAGCCCTTCGAAACGGTTCAGCTCGAACACCTGCCTGCATTTTTCAGGCAGCCGGTCCAGCCCCTCTTCGATGCGCCCGGACAGCTCGCTGGTCTCGATCCCAGCAGCAGCGTCGTCCGCCGCCGCCATCTCCACCGTGACATCAAAGAGAGCATCCTTTTTGAACTTGCGCTGGTCACGGAGATGGTTCAGACAGCGGTTGTACACCGAAGTAAAAAGATAGGACCGCAGGGAGGTATCCGCATCGATCCGCTCCCTTTTCTCCCACAGATTGACGAATACGGTGTGCACGATCTCTTTGGCGCTGTCCGCATCACCGGTATACTTGAGGGCAAAGAGGGTCAGATCAGAGAAATATTCCTTGAACAACTCCTCAAAAGCCTTATCGTCAAGCTGTCCGCTCACGCTGGTTCGTGGTTGGTAGTTCGTAGTTGGTAGTTGGTGGTTGGTGGTTTGTGGTTTGTGGTTTGTGGTCATTCAGTAGTCATACAATAGTCATTAGTTCGCTTCGCTCACGTAATTAACTCGCTACGCTCGTGAAATTTGCTCCCGATGGTCGCGAAATTAGTAGCTAATTTTCCCCATCATTCCATCATTCCATCATTCCATCATTCCATCATTCCATCATTCCAATTCACTTTTGCCTTTTTACTTTTGCCTTATGATTTCACCATCTCCACTCCTGCCTTCTTCATCTCCTCCATGGCCCTGTCGATGTCTCCCGGATGCACGTCGATGCCGCGCACCGCGTCGGTGATCACGAAGGTGCGGAAACCGTGGCGTACCGCATCCAGTGCCGAGGCTTTCACACAGTATTCCGTGGCCAGGCCGCACACATACACTTCATCCACGCCCTGCTCCCGCAGCCAGGCCGCCAGGTCCAGCTCCTCCGTCTCAAAGGCGGAATAACCGTCATCCTTATTGCCTGTCCCCTTGGAAACGATCTTATCGACCTTCGAAATGTCCAGGTCGGGATGAAAAGCAGCTCCCGGTGTATTGCGTACGCAGTGCACCGGCCATTTCTCAAAGTGCACCGTCTGCTCCGGGTGCCAGTCGCGTGTGGCCACCACCAGATCAAAACGGTCGAGGATGCCGTTGATCACCGGCACCACCTGGTCGCCCTCCGGCACAGGCAGCGCCCCGCCGGGGCAGAAATCGTTCTGTACGTCTATGATCAGTAATGCTTTCATGGTTCGTGGTTTGTGGTTTGTGGTTTGTGGTTTGTGGTTTGTGGTTAGTGGTCATTCAATGGTCATACAGTAGTCATTAGTTCGCTTTGCTCACATAATTAACTCGCTACGCTCGTGAAATTTGCTCCCGATGGTCGCGAAATTAACCCCGACTGCGTCGGGATGAAATTAAGTAGTAAATAAGTAGTTATTCATAAATCATCATTCAAAATTCAAAAATCAAAATTCGTTATTCGTTATTCGTTATTCGGTGTTCGACATTCATCGTTCATCGTTCATCGTTCTTTCTATCTTCCTCTTCACCTCATCCCTCAGCCTCATCAGTCTCTCGCTGATCCCCACCTTGTACACATGGGGGTTTTCGAAGCGTTTGTGGCTGTCGTCAAGCGTGGACATCCTCTCCTTAGCATAGGTGGCGATTTCCTGTACCGGCACCTGCGGCACCGTGACCTCCCCGTCCTGCATCACGGGATTGAGGAGCCGCTCATACCGGAACCCTTTCACGTTCTTGTGCTTCTCCGGGAAGAGCGGATGATAGAACACCTCCACAGCCCTGTTCTCCTCTTCCAGGATGATGGCATCGCCGCCGAAGAGCTGTTCTCCGTTGGTGAAGCGCAGGATGTTCTTCCTCCCGGGCAGCGTCATCTTCTGAATGTTCTCCGACAGTTTCATCACCGGCTGGCCAT
>WFRO01000426.1 GCA_015486475.1 Bacteroidales bacterium | reverse complement strand
TTTATAAAGCTTTGGGAGGTGGATGGATCTCTCCGGCAGAAGAACAGGCATCACAACAATCTGCCAAATAGTGTCCCGCAGGTGGAAATCAGAAGTGTAAACTCTGAACTGAGAACTCTGAACTGAGAACTGTGAACTGTGAACTGAGAACTCTGAACTAAGAACTGTGAACTAAGAACTATTTAACTTTTATCTCCTTCTCCTCTGCAATCTCCCCCGGTTTAAATCTCCGGATCTTATAATTGAGCGCCGCGATCACGATGCTCATGACGGGACTGATGAGGTTGAAGAAGGCGAAGGGCAGATAAACGACCGTAGGTACGCCCAGTACGGTGGACTGCGTGGCACCGCCGGTGTTCCAGGGGATGAGCACCGAGGTGACGGTGCCGGCATCTTCGAGGGTGCGGCTCAGCAGCTCGGGTTTGTAGCCACGCCGGCGGTAGGTCTTGGCGAACATCCGTCCCGGCACCACGATGGAGATATACTGGTCGGAGGCCGTGATATTGAAAAAGATACAGGTAAAAACGGTGGAAGCCACCAGAGAGGTGGTGCCTCTGACAAACCAGAGGATGCTTTTGGAGATACGTATGAGGAACTGTCCCGACTCCATCATGCCACCGAAGACCATGGCTGAGAGGATGAGCCAGATGGTGTTGAGCATGCCGGCCATGCCGCGGGTGGCCAGCAGCTTGGTGACGATGGGGCTGGAGGTGGGGATATCCACCGGGCCGAACATGGATTTCATGCTGGCGATCCAGGCGATCTTCGCAAAGCTGCCTCCGCTGTCGGCCACCTGGCGGACAGCCTGGGGCTGGAAGATCAGGGCGAAGACCACGCCCAGCAGCACCCCTGTGAGCAGCGCCGGCACGGCCGGCACCTTGCGGATGATGATGTAGATCAGCAGCACAGGCACGATCAGCAGCCAGGCAGAGAGATGGAAGGTCTCCCGCAGCGCCTGCATCACCTCCTGCACATCCGCATGGTTCACGGGATAGTGCAGCGTGAAGCCGATGACCAGGAAAGCGATCATCGCCAAAAGGATGGAGGGCCAGGTAGTGATGGTCATGTAGCGTATGTGGGTGAACAGGTCGGTGCCGGCCATAGCAGGCGCCAGGTTGGTGGTGTCGGAGAGGGGCGACATCTTGTCGCCGAAGTATGCACCTGAGATGATCGCCCCGGCCACCAGACCGTCGTGGATGCCCAGGGTGCGACCTATGCCCATCAGAGCTATGCCGATGGTGGCGATGGTCGACCACGAGCTGCCCGTGGCCAGCGACACCAGGGCCGAGATGGTGATGGCCGCAAAGAGAAAGATCTTCGGGTTGAGGATCTCCAGACCGTAATAGATCAGCAGCGGTACCACGCCGCTGAGCATCCAGGTGCCGGCCAACGCTCCTATCAGAAAAAGGATCAGGATGGCCGGCATGGCCGAGCTGATGCTGCGGACGATGGAGGTCTCCATCTCTTTCCAGCGCACCCCCGTTCTGTAAGCTACCAGTCCTGCGATAGCGGCAGCCAGGATCAGGGCCATCTGGTTGGAACCGGCCAGCGTATCCTCAAAAAAACGGACATTGAGATAAAGGAAAAGGATCAGAAAAACCAATGGCAGGGAAGCCTGTAACAGCGTGGGATCTTTCCTGGCAGGGGTGGCTTCAGTCATCAGAAAGTGGATTATTTCCGTTTACCGGTGGAAAAAGAAATGAAAGACCCGGCGCAGGAAAGGCGGTTTTTTCCCTTCTTCCTCATAATATCCTTCACCGTATCCGTAGGCGGTGCCATAGCCATAGTTGTAACCGTATCCGTAACCATAGCCGTACCCGTACCCGTAACTGTAGCCGTAGTAACTGGATAGTTTGATGTCATTGACCAGGATCGCCAGTTTTTTCAGCTCCTGTTTTTCATAGAGCTCGTCGATGAACGAGAGCACGTTCTTATTGGAGTAGTTCTGCCGTATGAGGTAAAGGATCACATCCACATGGGGAGCCAGGACGAGTCCGTCGGTAACGATACCCACCGGCGGGGTATCGAGGATGACAAAGTCGAACTCTTTGCGTGCCCGTGCAAAGAACTCTTTCACCAGGTGTGTCTCCAGCAGCTCTGACGGGTTGGGAGGTGTCTGGCCTGCCGGCGAGACGAAAAGATTATCATACTGCGAAGGCAGCACCACCTCTTCATAGCTGCTCTGACCGGCCAGGTACGAGCTGAGGCCTTTGTCATTATCTACCTCAAAATCTCTGTGGATCCGCGGCTTGCGCAGGTCAAAGCTGATAAGCAGCGTCTTCTTGCCCGACATGGCCGTGATCACCGCCAGGTTCTCGGCAGCAAAGGTCTTCCCTTCACCACTCACCGTCGAAGTGATCATGATCACTTTCTGTCCGGCCTCCCGCAGCTTGTATTGCAGGTTGGTGCGTATCGCCCGGAAAGATTCTGCCAAAGCCGACTTGGGATGCTCCAGCACGGGGATGTTGTCATCGAGGGTGTTGTGGCCGATGGTGCCCAGGACGGGGACCTTTGTTTTGTTTTCTATATCCTGCTTGTCAACGATCTTGTTGTTGAAATACTCCAGCAACAGGAGGATGACCAGCGGGATCAGGAAGCCCAGCACCAGAGCGATCATATAATTGAGGCTGGTCTTGGGAGACACCTTGGTGGCGTTCTCGGGGCGGGCAATATCAAGGATCTTGTTGTCGGCCACGTTGGAGGCTTTGGCGATGCCGGCTTCTGCTCTTTTCTGGAGGAGATAGGTGTAGATCTCATTGTTGATGTTGTACACCCGCTGTATGGCCAGCAACTCACGCTCCTTGACCGGCAGTTTTTTGATCCGCTCCGTCAGGGAACCGATCATGCCGTCGATCTCTTTGATGCTCATCTCGGTCGAATGGATCAGGTTGCGCACGTTCTCCAGCAACATGCGGGTAATATCGTCGATCTTCTGGTTCACCGAAGTGATGGCCAGTGAGTTGGGCTGTGTACTCAGCTGAAAGGAGGTCTTCTGGTTGTACAGCTCTATCAGCTGCTGGATGAGCGAGAGCAGAACGGGATCGTTGATCCCTGCTACCGACGGAGCCACCATGTCGTTGACATTGGCGTTGGCCGAGAGGTATTTCAGCAGATACTGGTAATAGTTCCTCTGGATCTCCAGCATCGCCTTGTTGGTCTGGTAAGAGCTGATCTTCTCATAAATGCTCATACCCTCCTTACTAAGGTCCATGACTTCATTACGTATCCTGAAATCCTCCAGGCGTGTCTCGGCCCGCGAGAGGGAGTCAACGATGTTGCCCAGTTGCTCGTCGATAAATTTGATGGTATTGACAGCGATGCGGTTCTTCTCTTCCAGCCCCGAGCGTATGTACACTTCACCGAGTTTGTTGAGGTAATCACACTCCTGCTCGGCCACCGGTCCCTGCATGGTGAGGATGAGGATGGATCCTTTCTTGTCGTTGACGGTGATGTTCAGTTTACCCTTGTAACTGTTGGTAAGGGCATTGAGGTCGTTGATAACAAAGTAGTATTTGTTGGACATCTGTTCCTCCGGATCATAATGTTCCGGAT
>WFRO01000425.1 GCA_015486475.1 Bacteroidales bacterium | reverse complement strand
TCGTGGGTCTGATCAACGGAGGATCGTTCCTGAACGATTTCATGGGCAACGGCACCCTGAACGCCCTCTTCAGCGGCGGCCTGATCCCGATCATCTACATCACGGTAGGTTTCAAGGTGGGCGCTGAGCTGACCGGTCTGATCTATACTGCATTGAACGAAAAAGATTAATAAAATGGATTTTGGATTATTTGATCTAAAGATCGTTGAGTACTCCTTTTTTATCACAGCCGTAGTGGTGATCCTCATCGGATTGTACGGCGCTCTGGTGAAAAGGTCTCTCATCAAGGTAGTCATTGGCCTCTCCGTTTTTGACTCGGGTGTCAACCTGCTGCTGATCTCCGTAGGGTACCTTACCTCGGGCACAGCTCCTATTTACTCTCCCGGTCTCCTGAAAGGCATGCCGCTGACGCTGGAAAACATCAAAAAACTGAGTGAAGGGATGGTGGACCCTGTGCCGCAGGCGCTGGTGCTCACCGCCATCGTGATCGGTTTCGGGGTCACAGCCGTGGCGCTCTCGCTGGTGATACGTCTGTACCGGCATCACAAGACATTGAATATTGACGAAATAAAGAATCTGAAATGGTAGGAAGTCCTGTATTATTCATCGCGATACCCCTGCTGGCGGCTTTTCTCATCCCGCTGCTGGGTTTTGTCTGGAAAGAGTCGATACGTGTCCTTCCCGGGCTGGTGCTGATCTACCTGCTGGCACTCTCGGTGTCGCTGCTGGGACAAGTGATGCATACCGGCACCATCGTGGAGGTCATCGCCGGGTGGAAGCCCCCCTGGGGTATCGATCTGGTCTTCAGCCCCTTCACCGGGCTGCTCACCACGGTCATGCTGACACTGGGATTCATCATCTGGATCTACAGTTACCGGTTCAAGAACGTCGAATTCGAGGAGGCCAAGAAATATTTCATCCTCTTCATGATGCTGATCACCGGATCGGTAGGCATCGTTCTCACGGGTGACATCTTCAACCAGTTCGTTTTCATTGAGATCACCAGTATTTCGGCCTATGCGCTCACCGCCTTCTACAAGGGTCGTGACAGCGCCGAAGCCTCATTCAAGTACCTTATGATCGGATCGCTCTCCTCCATGTTCCTGTTGCTGGCCATCATCCTGATCTACTCGCAGACAGGTACGCTCAATATGGCTGACATAGCTGTCAGAGCCCATGATATGAAACCGTCCTTCAAAGTGATGATCGTTATCTTCTTCCTGACTGGTCTGGGCATCGAGGCCGAGATCTTCCCCCTCAACGGCTGGGCACCCGACGCTTATTCGCAGGCTCCCGGTCCCATTGGGGCTGCTTTTGCCGGCATTACGGTCAAAGCCGGCGTTTATGCCCTGATACGTATTATCTTCACCCTGTTCGATGTACAGGGCACCCATGAGTTCCTGATCGTCATCGGTCTGACCACCCTGATCATTGCCGAGCTGAGCGCCATCCGCCAGGTCCTGCTCAAGCGTATGCTGGCCTACTCCAGTATAGGCCAAATGGGACTGGTTCTGGTAGCATTCGGCCTTGGAACACGCGAAGGGGTCTTTGCAGCCCTTTTCCTGATGGTCAACCATGCCATCATCAAATCCCTTCTCTTCCTCTCCGGCAGCTATCTGGTATATAATTCCACCCAGAAATTTATCAGCGAGGCCAGCGGCATGGGCAAACACCTGCCCATCACCTCTTTCCTCTTTTCCCTGGGGGCTATCGCCATCGTGGGTATGCCTCCTTTTGCAGGGTTCTGGAGCAAATGGTCCGTCCTCTCCGCTGCCTCCGATGCCGGTATGATCACGGTTATCGTGCTGATATTGCTGGTGAGTATTGTGGAGGTGGTTTATTATTTCCGGGTGATCAACCAGATCTATTTCTCCAGGAAAGAATCTCATATTGAACCCAAACGTCCTACGGTCAATGCCCTGATCGCCATGATCTCCCTGGGGCTGATCATCCTGGTCATCGGCTTCTGGCCCGATACGATCACCGGTTACCTGCAGGCTGCCGCCGACACGCTGATGGACAAAGGGAAATACATTCATGATGTTCTGTCCACCGGACAATTATTAATTCCTTAAGCTGAAGAGACCATGAATATGATCATCGTATTGTTCGCATTGTTTTTGGGAGGGGCTGTCCTCACGTGGCTGGCCGACAAGATCTCCGGCATCCTGCGTGACGGGCTGTTCCTGCTCACCATGATCGGCGGAGCCACGCTTTTTTTCCTGCGTATCCCTACGGGCTCTTCGGTTGATATCACCCTGGCGGGTTTGCATCTGCAGTGGGGCCTGACGCCCACAGCACAGGTATTCTCGCTGGTGGTCATGGGCCTGGGCGTGCTGGCAGCCATCTTTGCCATCTCCTATATGAAAGGGAAGGAACGACTGGGTTATTTCTATTTCAATTTTCTGATGAGCATCCTCGGCATGACGGGCATCCTGCTAAGCCGCGATCTGGTCTCCTTCTTCATCTTCTGGGAGATCATGACCTGGTCGAGCTACTTCATCGTCATCTATTCCGGAAAAGATGTGCAAAGCACGGGTATCAATTATATCCTTTTCAGTGCCATCGGTGCTTATGCCATGCTGACGGCCATCGTGATGGTGTGGTCACAGGGCCACTCATTGCTCATCAACGACATGGTCCGCAATTTCCCGTTCTATCCACCCTCGTGGAAGATCTGGATCCCCCTGCTCTTCCTGACGGGATTCGGTGTAAAAGCCGCTCTGATGCCGCTGCACGTTTGGGCGCCGGGTGCCTACACACGCTCCCCCATGGCCTTCACCTCCGTTTTCTCGGGGGCTCTTTCCAAGATGGGCATTTACGGGATGATCATCGTCTTTGTACGGATGATGGACGTCGTACCTCAGGGAGCAGTGATACGTGATGTCTTTGCCTGGCTGGGCATCATCACGGCCATCCTGGCCACCATCTGGGCCATCGCTCAGGACGACGCCCGCAAGCTGCTGGCTTACTCCTCGATCGGCCAGTTGGGATACATCGTCACCGGTGTGGCCCTCGGCACACCCCTGGCCCTCATGTCCGCTTTCTTCCTGACCATCATGCATGCCCTCTTCAAAGGATCCCTTTTTATGGTCGTGGGCGCCATCGAGCGGCAAACCGGCACCACTTATCTCAATCAGGTGACGGGACTGATCCGCAAGATGCCCTGGACCTTCCTGACAGCCCTCATTTCCATCATCGCCCTGGCAGGGATCCCTCCCGTGGGGGGATTCATCGGCAAATGGATGCTGTATGAGTCGATGATCACCGGCGACCGTTACATCCTGGTCATCTTCACATTCTTTGCCTCCACGGCTGCTTTCATGTACTGTTACAAGTTCCTCTTCGGGTTCTTTATGGGCCAGGAGGAGAAAGAGTGGGAGCATGTAAAGGAAGCTCCTGCCGCCATGGTGGTTCCCCCGCTGCTGATGGCCTTGTTCGCCGCCGTGCTGGGCGTTTTCCCCGGCATCATCCTCAGGCCCATCGATACGGCCATGCAGGGGATGGGTTTTGCCGGCTCAGGCGGTCATTTCTGGCAGATGTCCACCCTTTTCAACGACTGGGGCAATACGATAGCCATGAAACCCCTGGCCATTGCCGTCACGGTCATTTTCCTCCTGTTTGCTATCTTCCTCACCCTGAAAGGACTGAAAGAGACACGCTATACCAGTACCAAAGATATCAGTACCTCCGGTGAGGTGCCTCTCGAAGAGGAGAACCTCACTTTTTCGGAAAACTTCTTCCAGCCCTTCCTGCGTGCCGTCGGTCCCCTGATGAAATACCGCATCATGGTCTGGTACCGCCAGCTGGGCAGCAGTGTGGAAGCCACCGCCGATTATCTCCGCAGGGTCTATTCCGGCAACGGACAGACCTATGCCATTTATGTGATCCTCTTCGTGGTGGTGCTTTTGTTGTTCAAAGACAAATTATTCGGTTAAAATACTTTAGAGAGATGTTAAAAGAGATATTGTATTACACCTGGGGAGCTGTCGTATCGTTCGTACTGGCCTTTACTGTAGGGATCACTTACATGGGGCTGAACCGTAAGGTGACGGCACGTGTGCAGAACAGGATCGGCCCGCCGTGGTACCAGAACTTTATCGACGTGATAAAGCTCGGTTCGAAGAAGAGTAACATCCATCACGGAACCATGCATCATCTGGGACCTGCCTTTCTGATGGTCACCTCGGTGATGTCGCTGCTGATCATCCCCATCCTCAATGACGGCCGTTTCTATCCCAACCTGAACTTTCACGGCGACCTGATCTTCCTGCTGTACATCATGACCTTTGGACCGCTGGGAATGGCCCTGGGGGCCGGTCAGACAGGCAACCCCAACTCGGCCATCGGCGTGACGCGTGGTCTGGCCATGATGGCTGGTTTTGAGATCCCCTGGGTGATGGCCCTGGTAGCGCTGATGATCCAGTTCAGGACAACCTCCATTGTCGATCTGATGAACGTGCAGGCAGAGACGGGCCGCTGGCTCATGTTCTCCTCGCCTTTTGCCTTCATCGCCGCCATCATGGCTATGTTCGGCATGTTCCGTTACTCGCCCTTCGACATTGTAGGGGCCCCTGCCGAGCTGGCATCAGGTCCCATGTCGGAGAACGGCGGCAAGTACCTCTTCACGATGATGTCGTCGGGCTCGGTGTTTGCCTTTGCCAAGCTGACACTCTATACTGATCTGTTCCTGGGCGGGGCCGACAACCTGCTGGTGCTGGTGCTCAAAACCTTCGCCCTGTACATGATCCCGGTGCTGTACGGTCTGGTGAGTCCCCGCTACCGCACCGAGCAGGCCGTACGCTGGTTCTGGGGCTGGCCTTCTTTTTTCGGATTGCTGGCCATCCTGCAGGCATCATTTTTTTAGCATAAACATTTAACAACCATGATAAACGATAAAGAGTCACAGAAGATCGTTGACATCAT
>WFRO01000424.1 GCA_015486475.1 Bacteroidales bacterium | reverse complement strand
TGATGTCCAGGATCATCATGAATGACAGAATGGTCATCAGAATACCAAGCGTCATAAGCCATCCCCATCCTTTGACATCCATTCCCTTTAGATCGGTGGAAATGGCAATGATCGAAATACCCCTGAAAAGAATCCACAAACCGACAACTACCGTTAACACTCCCATGGCAATATCCGGACGGGACCAAAGAAAAATACCGATCAGAAATTCCAGGATACCTCCTGCCAGATACCAGCCCCATCCGGAGAGTTCCTTTTGGTTGCTAATGGAGAAAATGATGAAAAAAATTCCGCTGACCAACAGGAGTCCAATAAATAATGCTACAAGAGCAATAAAACCTGCTGCAGGTGTGAAGGCGATCCAGATACCCCCCACAAGAAGAAGAAGGCCAAGGATCAGGAATAACCACCAGTGTTTGATGGTTGAAACAGTTTTTGAAATTACATTAGTCATAATTTTAAATTTTAATTAATAAATAAAGATTCTAAATCACTTGCGATCTGCCTGGTTTTTTTTATTGCACGTTGAAAAAAAGAACGGCTTTTCAAATTAATCCGGTATTTTTTTCAGCATTTTTTGCACTGCATAATCCAATCGTTTTTTGGCGGTTTTTTCATCCGGAGCATATTGAACGTTGGCTGTAGCTTCACCTATCCAGACAGGTTCGCCCGACCGGCCGTCAATAAATACAATGACCAGGGCACCTTTTGGAACTTGTTTTAGATCAATTTCATTCATATCAGGATTTTTTTTCACATCCAATACGTTCACCACATCTACCCCCCCCACAAAAGCAACGATCAGATCAGGGGTTTCTTTCACCGGCTTCAAGTTGTGATCACGCAGTTTATCATCAATTAAAAACCGGATCTCAGAATCCGCATCAAAATTTGGTGGCTCCCATTGTCCGTAATCACTGCCGATGATCTCCGCCGACCCAAGCCAGGCATAGGTTGCATAATTCTTCAGTTTAAAATCAGGATCATGGTCTGCTGTGACCTGAATGTCTTTAAATTCTGATCCTGAGTTGCAGCCAAGCATAAACAGGGCTGCCAATGCAATAAGTGTGAATTTAAGTGTTTTCATTATAAATATTTATTGGTTAACAATTGATTGTTTATTGTATGATCAAAAGGTATCTGTATTTTTCTTGATATATTTTAGTTTGAAAGACGATTATTCCTGCCCGGCCACCAGCTCAGGCATCTTTCGATCCTGAGCCGGTGACCGGGAAGCAACCGGGCGTTATTTGGTTTCTTCTGTCTATTTTTTGTCTTTGTCTTCCGACTGATACGAATTGATAAATTTCCAGACCACGGTGTCCCGTAGTTCATCCGGCATATAGGATATGACCTGGGTCATCTGGGCGTCTTCTCCCACCACGTTCCGCGGTTTGGGTTTTTCTGAGGTAAGAATATCAAGTATGGTATCGGCGATGCGCTCCGGGGGCATACCCTGGGTCGTCATGCTCGCCCATTTTTTGTACTCTTCGGCATACAGATCTACCGCTTCCGGTGGCAACGAATCTATTTGTTTCTGGACACCGTCAACTGCTTTCTGCCACATGTCGGTCTGCACGTTTCCGGGTTCGATGAGCACCACTTTGATATTCCATGGCTTCAGTTCCACCCGCAAGGCATCTGAAATGGCCTCTATCGCGAATTTACTGGAGCAATAAGGTGCGGCGAACGGGTAGGAAACCAGGCCGGCATCCGAACTGATGTTGATGATGTAGCCCTGGGTCTTTCTTACCAGCGGTATCATTGCCTGGGTCACGCCAAAGGTGCCGAACACATTTACCGAGAATACCATTTTAAGTTGTTTCATCGGGAAAAACTCGACCGGGCCCATGCCGCTGAGTCCTGCCATGTTGATCACGCCGTACAGGCCGTCTGATCCGACGATCGACTCGATCTCCTTTTTTGCAGCGGCAATAGAATCTGCGTCGGTACTATTGATCACGAGCGGCTTCAGGCGGTCTGATGCCTTTTCCTGCAGCTTCTCTGCCCTTGAAAGATCGGGGTAAACCCCTGCGATCACATTAACTCCTGCGCGGTCCATCGCCAATGCACATACCTGACCGATGCCACCGTCGGCTCCGGTCATGAAAACATATTTTCCTTTAATGTCAATTTCTTTGCTCATAATTCTCTTTTTTTAAGTTTAAAAATAATAATAAATATTTTAAGTGAAGTCATATTCTGTTACGATCGGCTTACGGCCGGTGGTCTTGTCCCTGAAATACTCATACGAACACAACGCGAGGAACCCGCCGGAAATATTGTGCACTTTTTCAAAATCGTATCCACTGTGCAGCAACGCGAGACAAGCATTGTAAGAGCGCTGTCCCGAATGGCAATGGAGATAAACGGGCTGATCTTTTGGTATTTCATCCATTCTTTTCCTGAACTCGGAGAGCGGGATATGTTTGGCATTGACAATATGTGCCACATCCCATTCATCTTTTTCCCTAACGTCGATAATAAAAGCTCCCTGCTCAGACAATTCCCTGATCTTGTAGATGGGAATATGTTGGAAAGTTTTGTGGAGGATATTCGAAGCCACATATCCGGCAAAGTTGACCACATCCTTGGCGGTGCCGAAAGGCGGTGCGTAACACAGTTCCACATTCCGCAACTGGTCCACGGTACCTTTGGCGGCGATGACCGTGGCGATCACATCGACCCGTTTGTCCACGATCCCTCTTCCTATGGCCTGTGCTCCTATGATCCGGCCGGTGGGTTTCTCAAAAAGAAGCTTGAAATAGAGCTCTTCCGAATCGGGCATTAAACCCACTTTGTCTTTTGGTATGATCATTACATAATCATAATCTATATCCATTTTTTGGAGCATACGCTCGTTCAGGCCGGTGGAGGCAGCGTTGTAGCCGAAGACTTTCACGACCGATGAGCCGATAAAACCCGGATAGTGCACGGGGATATTGTTAATATGGTCAGCAACGGAACGCGCTTCCCGCTGCGCCGGACCTGCCAGTGCCAGGTGCACATAATCTCTTATGATCGGATTATAAACTTCAATGGCATCGCCTACGGCATAGATATCGGGATCGCTTGTCAGGTAATTTTGATCCACCCAGATACCTCCGGTCTTTCCTATTTTCAGCCCGGCTTCTTTGGCCAGCTTGCTGTCGGGGGTAACCCCGATACCCATCACAATGATCTCCGATGGAAGTTTTTTGCCCGATTCCAGGATCACCGTATCCTTATCGAAACTAACGACCTTGTCACTGACGATCAGTTCTACATTGTTGTCAAGGAGTTCCTTGTGGAGGACCTGTACCATTTCATCGTCAAACTGGCCGAGGATCTGCGGCATGGCCTCCACCACCGTAACCGGATAGCCGGCTTCCACCAGGTTTTCAGTCACTTCTATTCCGATAAATCCTCCTCCGATGACCGTGATGCGTTTGGGTTTCAGATTTTCTACGGCATCTTTCAGCCTGGTGATGTCCTGCACGTTGCGGACGGTGAAAACGTTGACCTTGTCAATACCCGGTATGGGCGGAACTATCGCCTTGGCCCCAGGTGAAAGGATCAGCTTATCATACGATTCCTGATAAGTCTTTCCCGTGAGAACGTTCTTCACCTCTACCTTTTTCTTCTCCCGGTTGATGGCAACGACCTCATTGTTGACCCTTGCATCAATGTTGTACTGCCCTTTGAATTTTTCAGGGGTCATCAAGAGCAGATCTTCTACTTTTTTTACCGTTCCGCTTAAATAATAAGGTAAACCACAGTTTGAAAACGACACATCCGGTCCTTTTTCGAACATGATGATCTCATCTTCTTCGCTTAGTCTTCTGAGCCGTGCGGCTGTTGAGGCTCCTCCTGCTACGCCGCCGATCACTAAATACTTTTTACCCATTTTTTCTGTTTTTTAATTAAAGATTTACCGGGATTATTGTTCCCGTTGTATCGAAATGAATTTTGGGTAAAAGTATTGCGGTTCATCCGGCAGCACAAGAACCAAAAAGGTGTAAGTTCGGTGTATGGTTCCGCGCCCTTTATGGACGTTGGATTTTTGGTAAATGTCGTTCCCTATTTCCCATAACTCTTCTCCTCCTGTGGGCTGAGCCATCCGCCACCGAGGGCTTTGTACAGCAGGATGTAGGAATTGACCAGGTTCAGGCGTGTGGTGAGCACGTCTAACTGGGCCGAGAAGGAGGCACGTTGCTGTTCCAGCACTTCCAGGTAGGTGGTGGATCCCTCATCATAGCGGATGTGTGCGAGGGTTTCCGACTCTATGGCTGTGACGGTGCGTGATTCCTGGGCTATCAGCTCTTCGCGGTAGTTGGAGATGCTGGTCAGGGCATCTTCCACCTCGCGGAAGGCTTGTTGTACGGTCTTCTCGTACTGCAGGAGAGAGGCCTGGGCGTTGGCGCGGGCCATCTCCACCCTTCTTTTGTTCTGTCCGAACTGGAAGAGGGGGCTGAAGATGCTGGCTCCGACCGACCAGCTGAGGCCTATGGCGTTGAGGGAAGTGAGGTCGCTGCTGGCAGCTCCCAGGGCTCCGGTGAGGCTCAGCGATGGCCACCGCAAGGCTTCGGCCACGCCTATCTGTGCATTCATCGCCCGGTACTGGGCCTCGGCCTGCAGGATGTCGGGCCGTCGCTCCAGCAGTTGCGAAGGGATCCCCGGCGGTATGTTCATCTCATAACTGTGTTTATGGAAAGGCTTGCCCGTAAGTATGGTCGCCGGCATACGGCCCAGCAGGATGCTCAGGGCATTCTCGTTGAGGGCTACGATACGCTTGTAGGCAGGTACTGCCGCCGCTGCCACATCCCGCTGTATCTGGGCCTGGTTCAGGTCCATCAGCGCGATGATCCCCCCCGCATACTTGTCTTTCATGATCAGCAGACCGCTGTCACGCGAGGCCAGCGTATTGCGGGCGATAGCCAGCTGGTCTTTGGCCGCCAGGATGGCGAAATAGGTGGAGGCCACCGAAGAGACCAGACTGATCTGCACCATCCTTTTGGCATACTCCGTGGCCAGGTAGTCGGCCTGTGCCGCCTCATTCATGCGACGGTACTTGCCCCAGAAACCGATCTCCCAGGAAAATTCCGGGGTGATCGCAAAGCTGGATGAGACATTCCCTGAGAGGCCGGAACCTTTCACCCCCCCCGACACATAGACATCCGGCCACCGCTCTGCTTTGGTGTATCCGATATTGGCGCGGGCCGCCTCCACACGCTGTGCTGCGATCAGTACATCCTTGTTCTCGTTCAGGGCAATGGTGATCAGCGTGTCCAGGACAGGATCGTTCATCAGCTCCCACCACCGCAGATTGAGCACGGTGTCGGGCGCCGCCGTGTCAAAACGGTACCGGTCGGGACCCTGATAGGCCGAACGCTGGAAATCCGGCCCCAGCATGCACCCACCCAGGGCCAGCAGACCGGCCAGCAGCAGCAATTGCAGATATCTTCCTCTCGTTCTTCTTATTCTCATTTTTTCTTCCTTTTGATCCCTTGATTGATAGTTGATAAGGCTTTTGCTCTTTGATCTTTTTTATGTTTCCGGTAAGTCTTGATCATTCGCAACAAGGCAAAAGAGCCTACCACATAGACCACGGCCCCGAATACCTCCAGGATCCGGATGCCTATCTCTGCCCCGGCCTGATCGCCTTCCAGGATAGCCTCACCGATGACGAGGCTTAATGTTGAAAAAGCTGTCTTGTAAACAGGTAATGCTTTTTGCTCTGAATAGACCTTTCTTCCGAAAAAAAGCGCCGTGCCCAGATAGAGAAGAATAAAAAAGAGAAAGTTCGGGACGATGACGATCAACTCATAAAAGAGGATCGTGATGATGCCTCCCATGATGTTCCCGATCAACTTGGCGATACCGGCCTTGTGGCCCGATGGAAGCATGGAAAGGACCACTATATAGAGAAGGATCAGCAGGGAGTTGCCCCACTGAAAGAAGATATAGGCAAGCACCACGGGGAAAGTGACCAGGAAAATATCCACGGCCCGTGAAAAACGGTCTTCGGCTGTGGGCGCCGGTCCCGTTTGCTGTACGGCGTATTGCGGGGCATCTTTTTTGTCGGGAAAGAGGGCATACACGAACAAAACCATCAGCAATGTGAAAAAGGATCCGGCTACCAGGGTCATTAAAAGGGCAGAGGCCCATTTGCTGGGATCCATGTTATACATGGGCACCGGCATAGCCAGGAAAGAGAGCAGCAAAAAGATCTTGACAGGCAGGGTCAGTCGCGCCGTATAATAGATCAGGAAGAGGATCCCGGCCAGGACGGGCAGATAAAACCAGGTATATTCATAGAAAAAATGGACGAAAAGTAAACCGGCGGTGGTGGAGACCACTACGAGCCCCAGGAAAACCAGTCCGTCGTATTGGGTGGGGGGCCTCATGCCGGGGGCCAGGAAGAGGAGGGACAACATGGGTATGATATAAGCCAGCTCGCTGCCGAAGGTGGTTGCCAGTCCCATGATGATCGTGGAGCCCAGGGCATAACGCATCATAGGCCGTATGTTATGTGCAGCAAGCAATGCCCGGGATGATCCTATGGTGTTTGTCTTAGCGGACATACGAAAGCAGACTGTTGATGCGAATACGGAGCCGGGCGATGCCGTTCAGGAAAGGATACTCGCCGGTATATACCACTACGTCGGCCTGGGCGCCGGCACGGCACAGCCGCTGTGCCGCCGTGTCGGAGATGCTTATGATCACGGGGAAACGCTGGGGATCACGCAGCCATGCAGTGGATTGGTTGACGATAGGCAGTTTGCCGGGGATGTTCCTGTTGTCTGAGCTCACACCGTAGCTGATGCTCCCCACCCGGCTGGAAAAGACACTGCCGGGAGCCACATCCAGGATGAACTCCACCGGGTCGCCGGGCTTCATGTGCGAGAGGTTGTTCTCCTTGAAATTGGCCTGTATCCACAGATCTTCCTTGGATACCAGTGTAGCGATGGGCTTGCCTGCCTGACAGAAATAACCCACATCCATATTGAAACTCTCCAGATGCCCGTCTACAGGAGCATAGATGCTGGTCCATTCGAGCTGCATCTGTGCATTGTTGAGATCGTTGATGGCCATGCGCAACTGGGGGTTGTTCGCTCCCGTGGGACCCAGTTGTTTTTTGGCTTTGGTCAGGTTGGCCTCGGCATTGGCCAGGTTCTCCACCGCCTGGTTCAGGGAGGTCTCCACCCGGTCAATATCAGCCTGCGATAAAGCGCCCGGGTTTTTTTTGACAATGCGCATCGCCCGGTTGTAGTTGCGCTGGGCCCTGTCCAGCTGGGCCCTGGCTACCCCCACCGCACTGGCGGCAGCCTGCACCGCGGCTCCCTGGGCTCCCATTTGCTGCGCCACATTGGCTACATTGGCCCGGGCCTTGCGCACGGCAATGGCATACTGGGTCGTATCGATACGGAACATCAGATCCCCTGCCTTTACAGCAGAATGCAGCTTGACATGCATCTCGATAAGGTACCCTGATACCCGCGGCGTCACAGGGATCACGATCTCGGTGACCGTCCCCAGATCGGTGTAAGGGGTGCGCCGGTCCGAATAGACATACCAGATAAAGATCAACGCTGCCAGCAGGAACACGATCCTTGTCAGCCAGACGACCGAGTTGTGCCCTTTGGCTTTCTTTTTTTCCGGCTCCTCCGGCGGCGGAGGAGGAGAGGAAGTTGCACTCCCGCCGGCAGTGCTGTCCTGTTCCGGTTGTTGTGGTTTTTCTTCTTCTGTTCCGTTGGGCTTGTTTTCCTCTGACATGGGCATAAACGATTTGAATTTTGAATGACATGCTCCGGCAGTGCAGCCTGCACGGATTACAAAAAACGGTTAAGTAAACAACTCTTTACAAAACAAATGATAACTAGTAAATTTTGTCTAAAAATATAAATTTCTGAAAAAGATATATCCCATTGTCTGATAAAGTTCGCAATCTAAATAAGATCTTCCCCGGCGAAATTATCCGGAAAGGTGTAAAAAGGATGTATCTGTTTGTGGATACCGTATCTGCGAGATCCGGACGGGATTCTGCTACGGGAATATGTGTTTCAGGGTTTTTTACATGATCTCTGTTGCCCTGTCCGGGATGGAACATCCTGATCCTGCCACAGGGATCATTTGCAGAACAGCAGGGAATACCTACCTTTGCAGCCTGAAAATTTCCGTGCCTGCCGGGAGGTATCCGGACCGGATGCATAAAGCGGGAGCGGAAGTAAAATTTTGTTTAATATATAATGAAAAATTTAGTTTATGAAAAAGATCACACAATCCTTAATCATTGCAACCATGGTACTTGCCGTCGTATCCTGCGGGAAAGAAGATGAGAAAGTCGAACCGGTCGACTCGAACATACAACAGTATGTTGAGGTTACCCGTTCCGCTGACAATGGGGCGAAAGCCTCCTCGACTTACCACATGGAGTTCAAAAAGGAAGGCACCTGGACCATCTACCAGGGAGATTCCCCCTCGACCATAGACCTTTCGGCAAGCGTGGGGCAGACCTCGGAAAATTCGATCACCCTCGACGGGTTTAACAGTGATCAGCGTTATTACTTCGCCGTAGTGTTGAATGGTGCTGAGATATCCATGGTCTCCGAGACACAGCTTCCTTTCAAGGGACAGCCCAATTTCCGGGACTTGGGTGGTATCGTCACCGCTGACGGGCACAAGGTGCGCTGGGGCATGATCTACCGTTCAGGTGATCTCAGTAAGCTGACCAGTTCGGATGTGACCTATCTTGGTAGTCTGCATCTGAACACAGTGATCGATTTCAGGTCCGAATCGGAGGTGGCACTTGCTCCCGACAAACTGCCTGAGGGCGTACAACACCTGAACATTGCCATCGACGACAGCCTTTTGGACAAGCAGCAGATCATCACCTGGCTGCAGGAAGGAAATGCCGAAGTGTTCGATACGATCCTGATCTATGCCAACCGGCTTTTTGTGACGGAATATCATGATCAGTTCGCTCTTTTCCTGCAGCAACTGCAGCAGGCCGACGGCCCCATCGTTTTCCATTGCACCCAGGGGAAAGACCGCGCCGGATGGGCTACCGCCCTCTTCCTCTCGGCACTGGGTGTCGACAGGGAAACGATCATCGAAAATTATCTGGCTTCCAACGATTATCTGAACAGCTATATTGAAAAAACCATTGCCCTGATCAATGCTGCCGGCATGAACGGAGAGCTGATACGGCCCATGCTGGAGGTGAAGAGGGAATACCTTGAAACCGCCCTCGACCTGGTGGACAGTGAATTCGGAGGCATGGAAAGCTATCTGAAAAACCAGCTGGGAGTGGATGTGGACCTGCTGAGACAAATGTATCTGGAATAAAAAAAAGGCGGCACAGCCGCCTTTTTTTATTACCTTATTCCAAAGTGAACATCTTCTGCAGCTTCTCATCCATGACCGTCTGCAGGATGTTGTGCCGGATGAGGATATCGAAATAATCCCCGATCTTTTTCCGCATTCTTTCCCCGTCCACGTATTCGAAGTTGACGCGGTTGAGGAACAGTTCCAGCTGCTCATGCGGACGGCTCATGGGTCCGGATGACATGATCGCTGCTTCTTTGCGGTGGCTGTTGATCCATTCGATGGCGGCTTTCAGTTCTTCCAGGAAGAGTCTGCTCTCTTCGGGATGCTCCTTCATGAAAGACTCTTTGATCATCACGCCTGCATTGGGGAAGCTGCCGAAACCCGGATTGAGCTCATTCCACACTTTGTTGAACGGTATCTCCGACACCTGCTCCCCGCGGTCCTGCAAGACCTTGATGGCATAGCTGGCCTCCGGCTCACGCAGGACCACCGTGTCGGCCCGGCCGGTGACAAAATCCTCGAAGATCTCCTCGGGACGTCCGAAGGGCTCGCCATACACAAACTGGAATTCTTCGGGGTCCATCCCTTTGCCGGCGATCAGATAACGGGTGATCTTGGCCGGGGGCGCCTCGGCAAACAGGGGCAGACGGATCTCATGGCCGCGGACGTCCTCAAACCCCCGGGCAGGATAGCGCGTGAGGAGGACAAAGTTGTCCCACACCACCAGCGCCGGCATTTTAACTCCCGCGTCTTTGAGCTTTGATGAGGTGATTAATGCCGAGAAGCTGATGTCCGCCTTGCCGTTGACGATCCAGTTAAGGTGCTTTTCCGTCTCACGCCATACCTTCATCTCCTTGATGTGGAAGGTGCGGCGGATGCGGTCCGACTGCATCATGCGCAGGATGACCGGATATGCCACGGGCGTGGCCGACTGCAGCACGATCTCCAGTCCGCCGGTGCTCTCCGGCTCTTTCTCTTCCTGCTGAGTCTTGTAAAAATATACCCTGAACTCTCCCTCTTTCACCTTTTCTGTCACGCTCTCAAACCCCGACTCTTTCAACATGTTGATGATGGGGTATGGCTCAAAACGCTGCACCAGCACGAACCCTTCGTCCTCTTTCAGGGAATAGGCCCGCTCCATGATGCGGTCGAAGGGATCGATCTCCATGTCCCGCACATCCAGGACGGGGAAGGTTTCCATGCGGCTGTGCCAGTCGGTGGAGGTACGCTTACGGCTGACCGCAGGGTTGTACACCGACAGGCGGTACTCTTTGCCCTCCTCCAGATGGAATTTCAGACCCAGTCCGTGGGCGATCTTGACAAGTATGTCGGGCCGCTCCACCGAGAGGATGACCAGGTTGCTCCCCGGCTTCAGCTGTTTGATCTTGAGGGCCAGCAGGTCGCGGCTCCCGTCGTTGTATATGTAACGTTCCGCACTCTCCTTCCAGGTGAGGTCGCTGCCGGCAGGCAGCTTTTCTTCCCCGGCCTGCTGGATACATTCCGGCATCTTGTCCACCAGGCTGTCTTCGATGCCCAGATGCCGGTTGATCACATGCAGGATCTCACATAACGACACTCCCGTG
>WFRO01000423.1 GCA_015486475.1 Bacteroidales bacterium | reverse complement strand
TCGAACCGCTCCATCCGATGTACGCAGATACCCGCTCGGCCATCAATACCCTGGCCCAGGCCAATGTCCTGGCTGAATACTTCAACTCTCCCTGGGTGGGGGTGGCCGTGGATGTTTATCACCTGTGGTGGGATCCTGCCCTGGAAGAACAGATACGGCGATGCGGTGAAAAAGGAGATCTTATGGCCTTTCACATCTGCGACTGGTTGTCGCCTACGCAGGACCTGCTCAATGACCGGGGCCTCATGGGCGAGGGTTGCATCCCGCTGCGTACCATCGGAAAATGGGTGGAAGAAGCCGGTTTTTCGGGATATCATGAGGTGGAGATCTTCTCAACCCGTTTCTGGGGCCAGGACCAAAAAGAGTTTTTGCAAAAGATCAAAAAAGCATATCTTGAGAATCTTTGATACTGTATCACAGAAATACCGGAAACCATGAAAATTATTGAACTGGGGATCATTATGAATGGCGTCACCGGCCGGATGGGCACCCATCAACATTTGATGCGCTCCATCGTGGAGATCATCCGCCAGGGGGGCGTGCCTGTCGGGGATGATGAGGTGATCATGCCTGTGCCCGTGCTGGTGGGCAGGAATATCTCCAAACTGGAGAAATTGCGGGAGATGTCCGGGGTGGAGCGTATCACTACCGACCTGGAGGAGGTTCTCGCCGATCCTTTTTATACGGTCTATTTTGATGCACAGATCACGGGCCTTCGCGAGGAAGCTGTGAAAAAGGCCATCGCAGCCGGGAAACATATTTATTGTGAGAAACCCACAGCTACCGATACGGCCACGGCCATGGAGCTCTATCGCCAGTGTGAAGAAAAAGGGGTCAAACACGGTGTTGTGCAGGACAAGTTGTGGCTGCCCGGCCTGCGTAAGCTGAAGAGATTGACGGATACCGGTTTTTTCGGGAAGATCCTCTCCGTGCAGGGGACTTTCGGCTACTGGGTGTTCGAAGGCTTTACTGTACCGCCGCAGCGTCCTTCCTGGAACTACCGGAAAGAGGAGGGAGGGGGAATGATCATGGACATGCTCCCCCACTGGCGCTATGTGCTGGATAATATCATCGGCAAGGTAAAGTCGGTGTCGTGCCTGGGAGCTACCTTCATTCCCGAACGGGTGGATGAGAACGGTAACAGATACAAATGCACGGCAGATGATGCAGCATTTGCCACTTTCCTGCTCGAAGACGGCATTATTGCCAATATCAATGCTTCCTGGGCTACCCGCGTGAGAAGGGATGACCTGTTCGTATTGCAGGTGGACGGTACCCGTGGCTCTGCTGTGGCGGGTCTGCGGGAGTGCTATACACAGCATTACGGGAACACACCCAAACCGGTATGGAACCCCGATGAAGATCAGCCCCTGAATTTTTATGAAGGATGGTCGAAAGTACCGGCACAGGAGCCTTATGACAATGCTTTTAAGATACAATGGGAACTGTTCCTGAAACATGTGGTGAAAGACGAGCCTTTCCCCTGGGATCTGAAAGAAGGAGCCAGAGGGGTGCAGCTCGCAGAGAAAGGCCTGGAGAGCTGGGAACAAAGGAAATGGATCGACCTGCCTGAGCTGTGAGCAAAGGAATACTTTTTTTAGAAAAGTTTCTGAAAGATGCCATGCACCTGCAGGCGGGGTTAAAAACTTGAGATGATGGAAAAAAAAGTTGCTTTGATCACAGGAGGCACACGGGGGATCGGTTTGGGTATTGCCCGGGCGCTGGCTCACGAAGGATATGATCTGGCCCTGAACGGGATCCGGGAGGAGCCCCTGGTGGCCCCTGTCCTGGAACCATTGAGACAGGCAGGCAACGATGTGATCTATTGCCGGGGAGATATTGCCTCTTCCGGTGCACGGGAGAAGATCCTCGGGCAGGTGAAAGAGCATTTCGGACAACTGAACGTACTGGTGAACAATGCAGGGATCGCTCCTGCGGTGAGGAAAGATCTCCTGGAAGTGGAGGAACAGGATTTTGCCCGTGTGATGGAGACCAACCTTTATGCCCCTTTCTTCCTTACCCAAAAGGTAGCCGCCTGGATGATAGAGCAGAAAAAGGCATCCTCCTCCTATGAAGGATGTATTATCAACATCACTTCGGTGTCGGCTGTGATGGTATCGGTGAACCGGGGGGAGTACTGCATCTCCAAGGCGGGTCTGAGTATGGCCTCACAGCTCTTCGCCGTGCGTCTCGGCGGGTATGATATCCCCGTTTATGAGGTGCGGCCGGGGATCACCACCACCGACATGACGGCCGGCGTGAAAGAAAAATATGACAAGCTCATAGCTGAGGGCCTGCTGGTGCAGAACAGATGGGGCCGGCCGGAAGATACGGGAAAGACCGTAGCAGCCCTGGCCCGGGGCGATCTGTCATACTCCACAGGGCAGATCATTTATGTGGACGGCGGACTGACGATCCCCCGCCTGTAGGATCTATAGCATAATCCTTATTTATCATATAGACCCCAGAAAGCCGATCAGTTTGGTGTACATGTAATACACCATGATGCTGATAAGCAGAAAACCGAAGACGGCAAGGATGTTCTGCAGGATATTGTTACGGAAGGATCCCATCACCTTGCGGTTGTTCAGGGCCAGGAACATGCCGAGAGCGATCAGGGGCACGGCGAAGATGGAAGAAGCCTGGGCCATGATCAGGGCATAGATAATGTCCCCGCGGAAAAAAACGGCCACCAACATGCCGGCCAAAAGGATGATGGAGGTGAATATCTTCGGTATTTTCTCATTCATCGACCGTCCCATGCCCAGGCCGTCGGCCAGCAGGCCTCCCCCCATGACAGAGTTGACCATGAGGGAAGAAAAAGCGGCGGCACAGAGCCCGGCGCTGAAGACATATTTGGCAAAACGACCGAAAAGAGCCTCCAGTTGCAGGGCCATGTCGGCAGCCGACTGTACTTGGATCCCTGCGGGATGCAAAGCAGCGGCTGAGGTGATGATGATCACCATGGAGATGAGGGCAAGCATGACGATCCCCATGTAGGAATCTTTGATGCTGCCTTTAAGGTCTTCCTTCTTCCATCCTTTGTCCTGCACGAGATAAGATTGATAGACAGCGCCATGGAGAACGAAGGTGGTGGCCACCAGGGCCGCCACCACATCCAGTTGACGAAAAGAAAAAGCATGGGGGATGAAGCCCCGGGCCACGGCCACCCCGTCAGGGCGGGCCATGATCATATTGATAAAGAAAGAAAGGATCATGATGATGACCAGGGACATCATGATCTTCTCCAGCACCTTGTACAGATCGCGGGCCCAGAAGGTCAGTACCAGCGCCAGGGGCGTGAAGATCAGGGGCCATATACGCTCATCAATGCCGGTGAGCCCCTCCATCCCGATGCCAATGCCCAGGTTGTTCCCGAATTGAAAACTGGAGGCCGAGAGAAAAGCCGAGAAGCCTATCAGCACGGCAAACCACCGCCCGTATGTGTCAGCGATGACCTGAAGAAAGGAACGGTCGTGGGTCGCCCCGAAACGGGCACCCATGGAGGTGTAGATCACCATGGAGAGAGCGGCCAGCACCACCACCCACAGAAAGGCATAACCATATTCCGACCCGATGCGCGAAGCTACTGTAATGCTGCCGGGACCCAGCACCACCGACGCAATGATAAACCCCGGACCGATGGCCCTGAATGTCTTCTTGATCATGCCGGAGTGAAAAGAAGAAGATTTCCCCATGCAAAAGCCAGTTATTTGGAAGTGTTCATAAAAAGACCTTCTTGAACGTGAATTTATATATTATATCCCATATCAACATCAAACCCCCGTGTGTTCCAAAATTATCCCAAAAATAATTTTTAATTTATTCTTATATTGAATTCACGTTTATAAGGAGTTAATTTATCAGAAAAATAAAGTTTTATTGAACCATTAAATAAAAAAGGCATGCATAAAAATTTCATTTTTTTAAAGAAAAACGGCTGTGATCCTGTGCCGGAAGTGCCCCGCCGGGTGGGCATAATTTTGATCTTTTTGATCTTTACTCATCTTTTTACCCTGGCCCAGGATCAACTGCCGGTGACGCATTTCCGTTTTAATGATGATACCGGCAAGATACAGTTTGCTATTGTTTCAGACCTTTGGGGAGGCTACAGAGCGGGCGTGTTTGAGGATGCTGCCAGGAAACTGGAGCTGCTGCAACCTCAGTTTGTGATGTCTGTTGGAGACCTGATCGAAGGGAAAACTTATGATTCCATCCTTGTAGATCAGGAATGGGACCATTTTGATGCGATGGTGGATGATCTTTCCGTGCCTTTTTTTTATGTCCCCGGTAACCATGATATATCTAATCCCTGGATGGAAAAGGAATGGAAGAAAAGATTGGGAAGAACATATTATTATTTCATTCGTAAGAATGTTCTTTTTTTGATCATCGACACACAGGATGGCGGCGATTACAATATCGGTCCTGAACAAATTGCCTATTTTAGAAAGGTGATCAAAGATCATCCTGATGTCAGATGGACTTTCATCTTTATGCACCGGCCTGTCTGGCAAGGTGAAGATGGGCATGAGGAAGGTTATGAAAAAATTGAAGAGGTTTTTAAAGGGTCTCATTACACACTTTTTTCCGGTCACCAACACAGGTATGCAAAGATCGTCAAAAACGGCTACGATCACTATGTCCTGGCCACAACAGGAGGAGGAAGCCGTTTGAGGGGGGAGAAATATGGGGAATTCGATCATATTATGTGGGTAACACAGAAAGATGA